>CATLDS010000098.1 GCA_949902685.1 uncultured Christensenellaceae bacterium
ATTAACCGTATTATGTTGAGAAGATTACAACAGACAAATTCCAAGTCGAATGCCAACTGCTCGTTATTCTTCTCTTCATACATCGTACAATTTTTCACACAATTATAACCGTTCCTACCTACGCAATGTCCGTCAGCAGTTTTGAGTAAAATCCAACTTTTATCCACAACATAATGCTGTAAAAAATGTTTACAATTTTTGCATTGGTTGTACATTCTCATAAATTTTCTCCTTTAATCATATAAGAAATTCATATATAATCATTATTATAATATAAGTATTTGTTATATTTGTCAACAAGTTTTATAAAGTTTCTCGATATTTTTACCATATTTATGTAGTATTTTATAAAGGATACTTATATGAACAATTTGAAAAGTTATCGTATTAAATTTAAAATGTCTCAACTTGAAGTTGCTAATTTTTTAAATATAAAGCAAGCGACTTACAGCGGATATGAACTATCTAAATTTGAACCTCCTATTGAAACACTTAAAAAATTAGCAACATTATTTAATACCAGCATAGATGCACTGGTTGGCTACAATTCCAACACAAGTCTAAGTGATGCACAGATAGAATTAATAGACGAAATTAAACACATCAGTGACGAAAAATGTAAGCGTCTAAAATCATATCTAGACGGATTGCAGGATAAAAATTAATCTAAGGGCTAGAAATTTTAGTCCTTTTTTCAACAAAAAATGACCTTGCGGTCATTTTTATTCAGTAATGCTAATCTGCTCGCCAGCATCAGCATTAATCTCTTCAGCCAACTCATAATTAGAGATTTCTTTTAAGTCCTTCGGGTCGGTCGCATTCACGCGTGCTATCATTTTACGAATAAGCGTGTCCTCATCTTGCAGTTGTTTTTCTCTATTCTGTGCCATAGCCTTTTCATTTTCAAGTTCTTTCGCTATCTCTTGAGTTCTCTCGTTGAGTTCTGCCAATCTATCTTCCTTGCTAAGTATATCAAAATGCTCACTAGCCTCAAATTCATTCATAAGATTGGTAATGCGCTCAAGTTGTTTTGATTTCTTCAAAGCGAAATATTCGCGTCTTTCTTCTACATCCTCATAGTATCTATTCATACATGCCGCACTGCCAATTCCTATACCCAATCCGCAAGCAGGCATAATAAGAGCACTCATGAAGACACCAGCAAAATTAGGAATAAAAACTGCCAATAGTATTAAGCCAGTCATGAAGAGTGTACTAACACCAGTGGTTATTGTAGCCCAGTTAATGATAGGATGTTTGTCACAATCCTGCATACGCTTGAAAAATCTATAATCCTCTAGAGAGATTTCCTCAATCGTATTGAGATTTTTTAATTTGCTTTCATATTTTTTCATAATATACCTCCTATAATTTAGTCTTTATGTATATCGACTTTAAACAAAAAGACTTCTCACATCTGGTAGCACTAACTACCAAACATAAAAAGTCTTGTTAATGAATAATTCACTCTAACCAGCGGATAATCATCGTGCTGACGCCAGTTAGACACTCAGTATGAGTGAAACTACTCCCTTTTTATATAAATATTATACCATATTATATTTATTTGTCAATACCTAAATTACAAAATTAGTTGCCGAACTGAGAATTAAATAGTTCGTAGTAGAAACCTTTCTTCGCCAGCAGGTCTTTATGATTACCTTGCTCTATGATATGCCCCTTATCCATTACGAGTATAGTATCTGCATTCTCAATCGTTGACAACCTATGTGCGACTATGAAGCAAGTGCGTCCTTCCATCATAATATCGAGTGCTTCTTGTATCTTCATCTCGGTACGTGTATCAATATTGCTAGTCGCCTCATCCAGTATCATCATAGGAGGTTTAAGTAGCATTATCCTCGCTATACATAGTAATTGCTTCTGTCCCGCGCTGATATTATCTCCGCGTTCGGTGATTATCGTATCGTATCCATTAGGTAATTTCTCTATGAAAGCATGAGCATTGGCGAGTTTACACGCCTCAATAATCTCATCCATACTCGCATCAGGTTTACCATACGCTACATTATCTCGAACGCTAGCATTGTATAGCCAACTCTCTTGCAATACCATACCATAGAAGTGCCTGAATGAATTTCGTTTCACTTTTTTAATATCTTTATTACTAACTTTAATGCTACCATTATTTACATCGTAGAAACGCATTAGTAGATTAATTATCGTACTCTTACCGCAACCAGTAGGCCCTACTATCGCTACACGCTGACCTTTATCCACCTCGAGATTTAAGTTCTCTATCAGTTTAAATGACGGAGTGTAACTAAAGTCTACATTCTTGATACTTACCTTACCATTACAATTCTTGAGTTCTGGCAATTCGCTATCGTCTATCTCGTTAGGCTCTGCTAGTAGTTTGAATACTCTATTCGCACTAGCAATCGCTACATTTAGGTCAGCGAAGATATTAGCAATATCGTTAAATGGCTTAGTGAAATTGTCCGCATAGTTTAAGAAACTGGATACTTTACCTATCTTAATCTGTCCGTTCACAGCCATTATAGCACCCACTACTGCAATCAAGCCGTACAATGTACCATTCACTAATCTAGAAGTTGGATACGCGAGTGATGCGTAGAATGAAGATTTCTCACTAGATGTATATAGTACTTTGTTGATACCTTGGAATTTCGCTGTAGTCTTATCTTCACTATTGAAAGCCTTGATAATCTTCATGTTGGTTATCATCTCTTCCGCATAACCACTTAATGCTCCCTGCATCTCTACGCGTTGCTGATACATCTTCTTACTCTTCTTGGTAATACCAATGGCGAGTAATAGCGAGATAGGTGCAACTATAATCACTACTAATGCCAACTGCCATTTCAATATCAGCATCATCACCATAACTACAACTACTTGGAATATGCCACATACAATTGATTTAAATCCTTCGAGAAATCCATCAGTCACATTCTCTACATCGGTTACCATTGTATTCATAATGTCACCATGTGCGGTGTCATCTATATATTTAATAGGGACAGTATTTAGTTTATTATACATTGCATCTCGTATCGAATTCGCTGTACGATAAGTCAATATATTCATATAGAATGTGCCCAACCAATCAAATAGCGAACTGGAGACTGTCAATACCAATATTATGAGGCAATATTCTAATAGCAATACGAAATGAACGTCATTAATTCCAATAATACAATCAATTGCCTT
>CATLDS010000099.1 GCA_949902685.1 uncultured Christensenellaceae bacterium
GTAAACAATGTCGTTGACTTTGATTATTTCGTAGTTAATGACGAGATAGAGGCACTGGCATTAGAAAATAATCTTATCAAGAAATATAAACCATTTTATAATATCCTACTAAAAGATAGCAAAACGTACGCTTATATCAAAATTAATCTCAAAGAGGACTATCCGCACTTTGAGATAAGTCGTAGACTTAATAAAAATTATAAATATTTCGGGCCATACATGGCAGGAGTGAGTGCTAAAGATATATTGTCTATTATGGATTACGCTTTTACTCTTCGTAAGTGTAAATTGCCGTTAACCGAGAGCAAGAAAGCTATTAAGCCATGTCTATTTAGAGAAATGCATATGTGTAGTGCACCGTGTAATAAAGAGATTAGTCGAAATGAATATATGGAGATTGTCAACGAGGCTATTAGGTTCCTAAAGGGTGATACTAAGCGTGTAGAGAAAATATTGACCGATAAGATGAATGTTGCCTCTGCTAATGAAAATTTTGAGACGGCACTATTATTACGAGATAGACTTTTGATGTTGGATAAAATGAAAGCAAAGGTCATCACGAGCCTCGGCTCACTCGTTGACTATGATGTATTTAGCCTAACGACCAGTGGGGAATTCTCTAGCATGTGTGTATTAGCAGTACGTGGAGGTAAACTCCAAGGTGTGCAGACATATGATATATTGAATTTCTTGACGGAGAGTGAAGCATATACACAATTTATAATGCAATATTATACCACCCATCCGTTAAATGTGGATGAGATAATCATGCCGAATGTTGAGACTGAAGAGATTGAATTGTTCTTGAACGATAAAGCAAGTAAGAAAATAATCGTGACTAAACCGCTAATTGACAGTGTCAAATATAAACTTCTAGACATTGCTAACAAAAATGCACAGATGCATATAGAGAAAAATCTTGACCGTACTGTCAAAGAGACTAATGCTAGCATAGGCGCTATGCGACAGTTGCAAAAAGATTTGAAATTAAAGCATGAACCGAAACGTATTGAGTGTTATGATATATCACATACGTATGGCACATATACCGTTGCTAGCATGGTGGTTATTCAAAATGGAGAGAAATCTCCTAAAATGTATCGAAAGTTCAAGATAGACAGTGTTGATTTCATCGATGATTTCGCTTCTATGCGTGAAGTACTGACGAGACGTATGGAGAAATTGGATAGCGATGACACTAGTTTCAGCATGATGCCAGATTTAATTGTGATAGATGGTGGCAAGGGGCAACTTGGTATTGCAGTTGATGTACTTGAGCGGTTTAATTATCCTAATGATTTGATAAGTCTAGCAAAACGAGAAGAGGAAGTATTTAAACCAAATGAGAGTAGACCATATATTTTGCAGAAGGGTAGTTATTCATTGCGTCTAGTTCAATTGGCACGTGATGAAGCGCATAGGTTCGCCATTACATTTAATAGGTCACTTCGAGCGAAAGGTATGTATAAAGGTGGACTGGAGAGTATAGCGGGAGTTGGCCCTAGTACGAGAAGAACATTACTCTCAACGTTCCGTACTATAGAGAACATCAAGAATGCTTCATTAGAAGAGTTGGATAGGGTAAAGGGTGTAAGCAAATCTACAGCCAAGAATATATATAATCATTTCAATAAAAATAAGGCATAACTGCCTTATTTTTAATCTATAGTTATAGTTTCACTAATTTTATTTTTTAGCTTTAAACCACACTCTTCTTCAAGCAGAGTACGTTCTTCTTCGGTCAATTTATCTAATTTATATAGTAATTTTCTTGCGCTGGCATATTCGCTGTGACAACCGTATTTTGCTAGATGGCTGACGGTAGTATTATGTTTTTTACATGCTTTTACTATCAAATTTATGCTTTCTGTTATATTCATATATGGTCTATGTGTATGAGTAGACTTGATAAATCTCATATCTAATTCTTCTAGAATTTTGACATTTTTCTTTAGTATTTGTTCTTTTTGGGTAGTCAATTTTTTAGCAAATTTGTAGTATTTATTTGGTTTACCATCGGCGTCTAATTCTGGTATTTCGGTTACATAGATTTGATTAATATCTAGGTATGGCATAAACTCTTCACTGATACATACATCGAGAGTGGGCATAACAATTTCATTGAAATTTGCACCAAAATCAAGTAATCTATTTAGGCTAACAGCGGATAATTTTTCTTT
Source organism: uncultured Christensenellaceae bacterium (assembly GCA_949902685.1). GTDB lineage: Bacteria > Bacillota > Clostridia > Christensenellales > UBA1242 > Onthoplasma. Next base: position 2,181 of record CATLDS010000099.1, read on the forward strand.
GTTTAATTTTAATGAGTATAGTATTTTCGATAGTTTATTGATATTACCGTTATCGTCTATGAAGGGAATATCCAATATAGTTTTATTATTTTCTTCGCACCATGATTTAATTCGTTGTGCGTATTCATCTGGTGTATACATACGCTTCTTGTACAATATTAAACCGCATTTAGTAAGGATATCTATCTGTGATTGTGTTAAAATTTTATATTTCTTATGCCTATGCTTTATATCTTTTACCCAATCGTACAGTTGAGGATCGTCCTTCTTAGTTAGTCTCGAGATAGGTTTATTATTAGATTTGCACCAATTAACGATATCAATAATTCGTTCGTCTGTAGACTTATATGTTTCCCAATTCATGCCGTATTTGTCTAATAGTTTTATAGTACTAGTAGGTAAATCGTCTTTAATTTTTCTCAAGTTTAATATAAACGAATACAAACTGCTATTTGTCTCAATATTAATATATTTTATTTTTGTATGATTGGTTTCACAGTAAGGTATTAGATCGTTATATATACGATTTATAGATTTATATTTTAAGTATGCACGATTACTATGATATTTACTTCCCCAAAACATACCATGTTCGTTTAATAAATTTATAGTAGCAATATCTAGTTTGGCTTTAATATTTTCGTGCCTTAAAGATTTAGCAAAGGCATAAAGTGACTTATACGCATAATTTAATTCATCAATACTTCGATTTAGAGCGATACTCCATGGGATTAATTCATCATTTATTCTTTCAGTTATTTTAGGCTTAATTTTGGACCTCTAGCTCATATTTTGTTCTTCTAAATTTTTGACAACGATATGAGATATAAACTCTTCAACAGACTGGAGATACAGAAAAATATTGTACATCTTCACTTCTTCTAGGTCGTCACTATATCTATTAATTTGGTCAATTGTCTTTTTAGTCTTTGTGCACCAGTTCAATAATTCATGCGATGTATTT
>CATLDS010000100.1 GCA_949902685.1 uncultured Christensenellaceae bacterium
AATTTAATATATCTATAGGAGATATCGTAGTTAGAGCCAATAAGACTGCTATACAATACACGATCACATTCAAAGATGGTGAAACTGTATTAAAAGAAGTTAATTATTCTATTGAGAAATTAGACAAACCAGAAGTTCCAGCAATAGACGGATATGTTGTTACTTGGAAAGAAGGCACTACTAATTGGGATGATGTTACCTTATCTGCCGATAATCTTCGTAATATTACTGTTACAGTGGCTTCTAAAGTTCAAACTTATAGTGTGACAATAAATAATGCTGGAGATGCATCTGTATTCGAGAACTTAGGATTGCGAGATTATGCTACGGCGGATGGCAATGTAACATTTGTGTACACTGCAGAGGATAGTTCTATCACTTTACCTACAGGTACTAGCAATTCATACGATTTCTTACGTTGGGTTAATGCTTCAGGTGATGAAGTAACGACTATAGATACATCTGCTGTACAAGATATTGTTATTACAGGTGTTTGGCTAAAAACTATACATCTAAACTATGAACAAGTAGTAGACATGAATACAAGCGGAGAATATATTAGATATGCAAGAGTGTTTATGTCGACAGATGGTAAAGTTTATACAATTAAGAGCGGAGACGCGTATACCAAAATATTCGATTCATTTACCGACTTTGCTACGCATTTGAACAATTATGAGACAAAAAGTGATCGAGGAATTACAAACATTTCAATAGCCAATGCTGATAGTTATACAGTTACTAATATAGCTGATGCTACTAGAGTACTTCAAAAAATTGCTGAATTACAGAATGGTAGCAAAGAGGCAAACATTACATTAACATTTGGTCAATGGTAAATAATTAAAGCGTATAAAAATATACGCTTTTTTCATTTGTTTGGTTGCTATTAAAAGCAATATTATATATAATCCTTATATGAAATTAATTACGATAGATATTAAGAGTGAACAGCAGACTGTAGCAGAGGCTATTGCACAATTTTTAGTAGAGGTCGATAGTTACAAAAAGGGCGGATATAAGGTTATGAAAGTCTTTGATGGCTATGGTAGTCATGGAGTTGGTGGGGCGATTAAGAATACTTTTTTGAAGAGATGTGAAGACTTGAAACGCCGTAATAAAATCGAAGACTATGTGTGTTGTGACGCGTGGACACCTAAAAATACAGTACGTAAAATAGCTATCAATTATTGTCCAGACCTTCTCGCAGATAGAGAATTGTACCTACTCAATCCCGGCTGTAGTATTGTGATATTATAGAATACATTGACAAGATAATAACGATATGGTATAATATTGATATAATAAAAGGAGATAAATTTGACGTATCTTAGAATTAGAATTGACATTAAAGCCAAAGATTACGAAAATATAAACGAGCAACTCACTTTCTTAGTGCCTACTGGTGAGCAGAGTGAGTGGATATTTGAGCGCATAGAACAGTGTAGAGATCAAGTGTTGCTCGAAGGAGATTGGAGAAGATTAAACATGGATGTTAGACTCCAATGCAGATTGATGACTGAGGAAGAATTACAGGTGGATAGAATTAATAGACGTTTTGGTGCTAAAATATTTATTCCTAACATTGTGGATGTCTCGGTGCAAGACGATCTATATAAAAAAGTGATTTATCCACTAAATAGACTTGCTGATGCTGTAGAGCATAATATAAATGAGGCGCGTTTAGAAGATCGATTATAGAATAGAAAGGAGTAATGAATAATATGGATAGTTATGTAAAAGTTAAGGTTAATATAAAAGATATACATGATAGGGTGTGGGAAGAAAATATAGAGTTTTTCGTGCCTATAAATCAACATGGTGTTGTGTATGAATTGCATACATTTCTAAATAATGGCAACTGGAATGATAGTGAATTAAAAATAAGTGTTAGTTTTGTTCCTGTTACTGCTGAAGAGTATTATGTACACGAGTGCAATTTATTATTTGGTAATATTCCAGTTCGTGCTCCTATTATAAAATCAAGAGACGAACTTGTAGAAAGAGGTATATTTAGGAGAATAGAAACTGCATATAAAAAATCAGCTGATTCGCTTAGTAGTAGACGTACAGATGACACATTGGGAGTATAGAGCACAAGTTGAATACTTGTGTTTTTTATTGCATTCGACATTGAAGTCAATAAAATTAAAAAAAACTACTTAAAACTATTTTATTTTAATACAAAATTGTGGCATAATAAGAGTGATAAGAGGGGTAATTATGTCAAAAAGAATTGGAGAAATCAAGCGTAAACCTAGAGGCATGAGTTTAGGTGCGTTTTTCTTGGGCACATTTTTGGGATTGATTTTGGGTATAGGAGCGATTGCAGGTATAGGTGTATTTGCGTATTTTAATGTTTCTCCTGAGTGGATAAATAATACTTTCCACACCAATATTAATTTAGGTAATGAAAATACTAATAAACTTACACTTAGTACAGTTGTTAGTCACGCACTTAATTTGGTACAGAATATAGATACGTATACAATCAAAGATTTAGATACTGATTTCGGTATTAAATTCCAAGACAAATTAATGGGTATAGATATCTCGGATTTGAAAAATGTTCCACTTACTGAGTTGTTAGGGAAAATGCAAGAAAAACTTTCTAACATTAGCGCGTATGAATTGAGAGAAGTGTTAGGGGATATTGTCATTTTAGATAAAGAGATGACATATTATACATTTGGCATAGGAGAGAGCAAAAGATTGTATAAAGATGCTTCTCATACTACAGAAGTTGATTTTAAATATTCGTTCGATACTAATAGTGTTGTTATTAATGGTGAAAGTTTTACAATAGTTGAGGGTGAAGTTAAGATTGCTCTTAAGTATCTACCTTTAACTATAGCAATAAATGATTATACTAGCGAACTCGGTGATAGTGTTACATTAAGAGATTTGCATGATAATTTCGGCGTGGAACTTCCTAACTATATATATGTAGGTAATGAGGATAAGACAGTTAATGAAATTAGTACTATTATTAATTCACTCACCATTGCTGAGATTATGGATTATAAATACGATACAAC
>CATLDS010000101.1 GCA_949902685.1 uncultured Christensenellaceae bacterium
GTGTTTTGTGGAAAAAATTGAACCTAATTGATTAGGTTCAATTTCTTTTCTTTATGGTGCGGTTAACAGGACTTGAACCTGCCAGGTTATTCACCACAAGATCCTTAGTCTTGCGCGTCTGCCAATTTCGCCATAACCGCATAAAATATTTGTCTATTAAATTACGATTTTCATATTATCAAAACTGTTCATTTATGTCAAGATAAATTGTAGAAATTAATAAAAAAGCATACAAATTATATAAAAAAAGATAAAAATCAAAAAATCAGTTGTGAAAAATACTTTAATCTTATATAATAAAATGTATGAAGAAGCCGATTACTAAAATGAACTGTATTATAGATACAGATCCGGGTGTTGATGATGCAGCAGCAGTAGCATTGTCACTATATGATGACTTGATGGACATTAGATTATTTACTACAGTTAACGGTAACTTGGATGTTAAGACAGTTACGCGTAATCTTTTGCATATACTTGAGTTGTTTGATCGAACTGACATACCTGTAGCTGTGGGGGCTGCTAGACCACTTAAGAGAGAGCCGAAAGATGCTAAATTTATACATCAAAGTTCAGGTATGGGCAACTATAATCCGCCTGAGACTGTGGAAACTAAGCCTATAAAAACAGATGCTGTAGAAGCAATGTATGATGTTGTACAACGTTTCCGTGGTAATGTGTGTATAATTGCATTAGGACCTCACACCAATGTTGCTAATTTAATAACAAAGCATCCTGACGTTAAAGATATGATTTCGCATATATATTTAGAAGGCTGTGCTGCGTATGGTAATAAGATAGAAGAACAATGGCAGAATTATGTTTCGTTCAATGTGTCTAGTGATCCAGAGGCTGCTAAGATTGTGTTAGAGAGTGGTATTCCTATAACTATTACAGCGAGTCGTATGGGCAGAGAAAAAGCGAATTTCACAGAGGAAGAAGTGTATAAGATACGCGACATCAATGACGCAGGTCGCTTCATATACGAGATGTATAGTGGGTATTGGGAGCCTGCATATAAGGATAGACGAATAGCGACTAACGACACTTGTGGAGTGCTAAGTATGCGTTTTCCAGAGATGTTCAAGACTAAAAAAGCATTCGTTACAGTTGACTTAGATGAAATTCCGGGCAGAACATTCTTTAACTTCAACAGGAAGGGTAATGTAGAATATGTATATAAAGTAAACAGAAAGAAGATACATAAGTATTATTTCAAAGCTGTTGAGAAGTTAGATAGATTTAAAATCTACGATGATGAGAAATATTAAGAATTATTTGACATGGATTTCTATATAAAGTATAATATATTAAGAGTTTGTTGCTAAGGAAATTTAAATATATTGACTTAATAAATGTTGGTACATATTAGACATATATTTCAACAAATAGTGTAATATAGTAAGGAGTTAGGATTATGTATATGTTATATATCTGGCTGGCTGTATTAGTGCTAGGATTAATCATAGAATTGATTGATGCTGGTACATTGGTTAGTGCATGGTTCTCAGTAGGTGCTGTGATACCATTCATCATGAGTTTCTGGAGAGTGGATAGTCCATGGTACATTACTGCTCAGGTAGTAGTATTTGGTGTAGTTACTGCACTATGCCTAATATTCTTGAGGAAGATGGCATTACGCGTTCTATTCAAGAATAATAAAAACAAGACCAATTTAGATATGTATATTGGCAAGAAACTCAAAATTCAGTCAGTTCAAGATGATGGTGAGCGTGCGACTGTTAAACTTAATGGTATCCAGTACAGTGCAATCGCAGAGCAAGATGACGTCAAGTTTGAGCTAAAAGAAGAAGTCGAAGTTGTTCGTTTTGAGGGCAACAAAATAATAATACGTAAGGTAAAATAGGGAGGATATAATTATGGTATGGATTATTATTACAGTTGTGTTGGTAGTTGTACTATTGATAGTACTTGCTACTAGTATTCGCGTAGTTCGTCAGGCTACCGCAGTCGTTGTAGAGAGATTAGGTAAGTATAGCAAGACTCTTGATACAGGTATTCATTTTATACTACCATTGTTTGAAAAGTCATTACCTTCTATCTCATTGAAGGAAAGAGTGGCGGACTTTAAGCCACAGCCAGTTATCACTAAAGATAACGTTACTATGCAGATTGATACAGTGGTATATTTCCAAGTAACAGATGCTAAACTTTTCACTTATGGTGTGGAACGTCCTATTAACGCTATTGAGAATTTAACTGCTACTACTCTTCGTAATATAGTTGGTGAATTAGAGTTGGATGAGACACTTACATCTCGTGATACAGTTAATGCTAAAATGCGTAATATTCTGGATGAGGCTACTGACCCATGGGGTATTAAAATCAATCGTGTAGAGTTAAAGAACATACTTCCACCTAAGGATATTCAAGAAGCAATGGAGAAGCAGATGCGTGCAGAGCGTGAGCGTCGTGAGCAGATACTTCGTGCAGAGGGTGAGAAGAAATCCAAAGTTTTAATTGCAGAAGGTGAGAAAGAGGCTGTTGTCCTTCAGGCAGAGGCTGAGAAGGCTAGAGTAGAACTTGCGGCTCAGGCAGAGAAAACTAAACTAATCGCAGAGGCAGAGGGAGCTGCTAAGGCTATCGAATTAGTTAATAAGGCTAACCCAAGTGCTGCATACGTTACATTACAAGGCTACGAGGCATTGAAGACTCTTGCGGATGGTAATTCTACTAAGATTATCGTTCCTAGCGAGATACAGAATGTGGCAGGACTTTTAACAAGTTTGAAAGAAACTATCGGTGACGATCCTAAAAAGAAAACAGTTAAGAAAAACTAAAAAATCTTTATTTTAGGTATTGACAAATAAAATTTATGTGATATAATTAAGGCATAAAAGGGAGTAGTTTCACCGAATATGGTGTCATACTAGCGTCAACACGACGTACTGTCCGCTAGTGTGAGTGAATTATTTGAAATAATCATTAACAAGACTTTTTGAGAAAGAGGACTTATATTAGTCTGTCGGGTCAAAAAGTCTT
>CATLDS010000102.1 GCA_949902685.1 uncultured Christensenellaceae bacterium
CAATATCTAACATATGTATTAATAATTCTCTTCTTTTTTCAATATTTGTAAATCTATCATATTTGTTTATATCATAATCAATATCAAACTGTTTGCTATGTTTAATGTTGTCTTTTAAGTTATAACTAAAAACTCTACCTTGATATACCAATTCTATATTTTCATCAACATTTACAGGTTTAGCAGATACACTTAGAGAAATATAGTCCGTTATACGAGTAAAGTTGATACTGAAAGCGGACAAAACAAAAATTACACACGATAGTAGTATGAAAATTAATCTTTTCATGCTCGTATTATGTGTAATTGTGTCGAAATTTATAAGTGGCTATTCAATATTAGGTAGTGAGTCTCCCTCGTCATCATCCTCATTATAATCAATACCAACTACTTGAGATACATCACCTAATTTTTTAGCTATCTTTCGTGAAGATTTAGTTGCTAATTCTATAGTAGAATTCGCTTCACCTAATTTATTTTGCGTTTTTAATAATAATTGAACAAATTTTTCAAATTCTTGCTTAAACGTAGACAATACCTGCCACAATTCACTACTCCTCTTCTCAATGTAAAGCGTCTTAAATCCTAGTTGTAGACTATTTAATAGAGCGGATAATGTAGTAGGCCCACAAGCCACTATCTTATACTGGTTCTGCAATGTATCCATTAACTCAACATCGCGCACTACCTCTGCGTACAATCCTTCAATCGGTAAGAACATTACTGCGAAATCAGTAGTATCTGGTACACTGATATATTTCTCTTTAATTGACTTCGCCTCTTCTTTAATACGCTTAAGTAATTGCTTATGTGCCTTTTCGTATAGGTCTTTATCCAAAGTTTCGCTTGCTTCGATTAATCTATTATAGTCCTCTAATGGAAATTTACTATCAATAGGTAAATACACCTCTCTATCATCCTTACCCGGCATCAATACTACGAAATCAACGCGCTCTTTGCTATTCTTTTTTACTTGCACTTGTGCACGATACTGACTAGGTGCAAGCATTTGCTCTAGTAACGTAGACAGCATTACCTCACCCCAACCTCCGCGTACTTTTACATTGGACAATACCTTTTTTATATCTCCTACGCCATTAGCTAAACTCCTCATCTCTCCTATGCCAAGATTGACGCTCTCCAGACTCTGCTGTATCTTGGAGAAACTATCGTTCAACCGCTGAGATAGAGAATTATTCAATTTCTCGTCAACAGTCTCTCTCATCTTATCTAGCGCCTTCTCATTCTCTTGGCGCATATTGTTAAGTGAAAGATTGACATCAAAAGTCAATTTCTCTATGCGTTGCTCATTACGAGTCGTTAGATCGTCCACTCGCTTAGAGATTGAATCAAACTCTTGTTTCTGTAGAACTGTGAGATTGTTAATGGTATTTTGAGTGGTTACCTCTGTATTTTTCAAAGCCTGCATTAACATATTATTTAGCAATACATTCTGCTCTTTTTGATTATCCACAAGAGACCTAACCGCTCTATCATCCTGAGTGCCTAACGATTTCTTTTTAAGCATGACTGTAAAAGTCACAATAGTGGCAAACCATGCCACACCAAAAACAACTGATAAAATTATTAATTCCATGATTTCATTGTAATAAATATGAAATATTTTGTCAAGAAAACAAAAAGTGGACATCTGTCCACTTATTTTTCTATCTTTATACCGCCTATCAAATTTGCTCGCAAACTTGAGTTGTATAAAGCCGAATTGGCAAATTGAATAGTATACTCAGGCTTTTGAATTGTCCCATCACCGTATAGGCATAAGTATACTTGATAATCACCATTATCTAAATCAAGATTGATAGACAGACTGGTATCTCTCTTACCAGCGAATACACCCGCGTCTATTCTACTGATACTATTTGTGTCATTATTGACTAAGATAATTGCCGCCTTTTTCTCTTTATTAAGGTTTCCAAATCCAACATTGTCAAGATCTAAATCAATCGTTAATCTATCATACAAGTTTGTATAACTGAATGTTGCCTCACGTAATACAAACCTATAACCAAAATGGTTTTCAAAATACGAATACGCTGTTTGTCCATTATAAATGTCTGTACTATCATCTCGATTGTTGTAAACCTGTTCGTTCTTCCATCTTGATACAACTGTATCATTCCATAGTGTATTCAAATAACTTAGATGCAAGTTTCTCATCTCTCCTAAGCAACTATCAATATGTTGTAATGCTGGATTAGCCTCGTTGAGTGCCACTTCCCCACCCATTGGGTTAAGAGAGGTGAAGCGCTTCATAAATTCTATATGTTCCTCTCTAGAATTACTATATGATGGCGCATAACTTCCAAATCTATATGTATCTAGATCTACCCAGTTACCTAAAAATCCATCGTTAAAGAAACTTAACCTACTAGATTTTTCATCTAAAACTAATTCTTGAGTACCTTTAAATTGTTCTACAGTAACACCTAGATAGTCATAAATCATCTGTGGAGTTCGCACCAATACTGAAATATCTGTAGTATTTGAGAGCAGAACATCCACTAACTGATTGCGATAATATGCAGTTGTATAATTTGATTTATCTCCCATCTCTCCATATGCACCAATAAAACCTGCCTCAAGACCTGTAATCGTAGTAGAAAAATCATCTAAAACTGAACATACACTTCTAGCATGGCTAAGAAGGATATTAAAAGCGGGCTCACCCTTATCAAAAGTAACCATGCCTGAATCGTAAGAAAATCTAACTATAACATTTTTCTCTATGCTACGAAAATATTCTAATTCTTCTCTTAAATAATCTAGTGCTTCAGTAGTCAATTCTTTATCTTGACCATCCGTTCTAAAATGACTTGAAAACTGACTAATATCTATTCGTAAGTGATATAATTGAGCATCTTTACCTTCACCAGTGGTGACATAATTTTGATCACTAATCTTACCATTCTCTCCAATTCTAACTATTATAGGATAGTAGAAACCCTGATCAGCAT
>CATLDS010000103.1 GCA_949902685.1 uncultured Christensenellaceae bacterium
AGTCAATTGAACGTTGAGTCTGGCAGCAGCAGTTAGCTAATTGAGAAGCCAAGTTGGCATTACCAGAAGTAATAGCATTGATCACCTCACAGCTAGCCAATTTAGTATCGCAAGCGATCTGGCTTACGCTAGTATTAATAGTATTCAAAGCTGTCTGTACAGCATTGATATCACAATTCAAAGTATTAGACAAAGAGCTAATAGCATCTTTGTTACCTTGTATAGCCTGCATTAACAGGTTAGTATTAGCATCTGTATTCAACTGAGAAGCAAGACGATTAGCATCATCACCACCTCTTCCGAAACCGTTGCCACCGAAACCGCCCCAGCAGAAGAAGATTAGGATGATCCAAATCCACCACCAGCCGCCGTTTCCGCCCATACCGCCGTTATTCATCATAGCCATAAGAGCAGCAGGATCCATATTACCTCTATTTGCATTCTGCATTAAAGCAGCTACACCTGGATCTATACCAGTGTTTTGTACTAAAATTTTTTCAGGTTCGTACATAGTTCTCATAATTTTTGATTAAATTAATATCTTGATATTCTTCTTTCATGCATAGGTTCATATCTACGCATACGTTCCTCTTCACGCTCATGATCGAAGTACTCATCGTCTTCGTCATATCCATAACCGTAGTGAGTCATTCTACTACCTCTACCTCTTCCACGTCCTCTACCACCACGAGCATAACGATATTCATGCTCATCTTCTTCATCATCTTCCTCGAGCATTAACATTGTTTTAGCTTCTTTACGCAGTTTGTCACACATAATGTAGCAATAGTAATACCACATCTTTCCTTCTTCTATATCTTTGTCATTTAGCCAAGCTTTTGCTAGCTCTACAAAGTACTTAATATGGTCACTACTTGTCATAGTAACAACTGCTCGATAGTAGTCTGAACGTATCATATTGAGAGCAACGTACCAATCGTACTTATTGTATTTCTCACCTTTCAGATTGATTCCGTACTGGTTAGCGATTGAAGTAGTTTCTTCTAAACTCCAATGTTCTCCACGAGAGCCATCCTCGTTCTCCATCTTAGAGACTGCTTTTAGTGCACATTCTTCATTGAAGTGTGGACCATACATAGCCTCATGACGCTCTATTTTCAGTCTTTCTCTCATTATACAAAATATTTTGATTATTGTTTTTATTTTTGATTTTATATCCATAATCTTGGCAACCTATAGTATATCCATACGTTATATACGTAAATTAATATTTAAACAAATTATGGAAAATTGGAAACGTATTAATAATTTTGATAATTATTTAATATCTACCTTAGGTAGAGTAAAATCTATTGCTAGATTAGAAATTAGAAAAGATAATAAACCGCTACCTGTTAAAGAGACAATCTTGAAACAGTTTATTGATATCAAAGGATACGCTCATGTAGGAATGAAGCGTAATGATAACAGGTGGCAAACTAAACAAGTACATCGTTTAGTTGCAGAAGCTTTCTTATCTAATCCAAATAACTTACCTTGTATAAACCACAAGGATGAGAATAAATTAAACAATTGCGTGAATAATTTAGAATGGTGTACTGTAAATTACAATGTAAATTATGGATCTCGTAATCACAATGTATCTAAATCATTGAAAAACAATCCTAAAATATCTAAAACAGTCCTTCAATTTGATACAAGTGGTAATTTAATCAAAGAGTGGAGTTCGCTCAATCAAATAAAAAGAGAATTAAATTTAAACATAAGTAGAATTTCTCTAAAATGTAGAGGTAAGGTAAAACAGTTTGGAAATTATATCTGGAAGTATAAGGAGTGAGAAATCACTCCTTATCTTTTATATATACTATTTTAGTATCAGTATTATTTATAAGTTCATTAGAATTATCAATTATATATCTAGTAGTATTTATTTTCTTCCAGTCAAAATGTAAAAAACGTATAAACCAATTCTTATAATTACGCTTATATTCTTTCTTAGTGTGAATAAATAGTGATTGTGTATTGCGAATGTCGATACTATGTGTTAGGAGCGTATCTCTTTTATTTATTACGATTGATGTCAAATTATTTGGTTTGATTTCCACTTTAAAGTCAGTTGATCTAACTACTACCGTAGTATCATGTACTACCTTCTACTCCTATATCTACACCTATTTCAACTCCTTCTCTTTGATTTTTAATTTCTTTACTGTAGCTTGTACTTCTTGTATCAAGCTATCTTTGGTTTCTTTAAATTCATCTAGAGTAAGCTATAAAACTCTATTATCATTCTTCTACTATGTTGCTAGCTATTCATAGTAAAGATAGTTATTAGTTACTCTATCTATTTCTCTATTCTTCTTATCAAGCTAGTTGCTCTAATAAAAACAAATGGCAGCGAGAATCATTATGATAATCACTGCCATTGCTTTGTAATTTCTTTTAAACCAACCGATAATATTACTTGTTAATCTTTTTGCTAGACTTATCAGTATTGGTATCATTTGTAATAGTATTTTGTTCTTCTAAAATATCTGTTATATCTACATCCAGATATTTTTCTGCCTTAGACTTTATTATCTTTGTAAACAGTTTTGTTATTAGTGAATTAGGTTTTAATGCTTTCCGAGACTCTAATAATGAAATTATTTCTGCAAAACATATAGCACCTGCTGCAACTTTAGCTAGCACCAGATCTGCATATGTCATAAATATAAACTTATCTAATAAAGTAAAACCAGCTATCATTATAGCTGCAAACCCTAACTTCTCTAGAGTATTCCAGAACTTAACAGACTCAAAATGTTTAGATCCAGTAAACTTCTTGCAAACTTTATAACCATAGATTAAGTCTAATATTATGAATAAGAACGTAACTCCTATTAAAGGCATTGCCGGGGCTAGTATAGTTGCAACTCCAGTTAACCAACCACAAATAGATTGGTATCCGTTAGCAAATATACGTTTTACGAGGTTCATTATCTATTCACTTCTACTTAACA
>CATLDS010000104.1 GCA_949902685.1 uncultured Christensenellaceae bacterium
TGATTCTGCTGTTTCTAAGGGTATCATCCAGAAAGCTACAGCGAATAGAAAGAAAGCAAGATTAAGTTCTTATAAGAAATAGTATGATTAAAAAAGCTCTTCATAGGAAGAGTTTTTTATATCATATCTATAACTGCCCTATTCTTCTTTAACCAACTTTCGTTACTTTTATATTCTGGCATAATTTCTTCTACTTTCTGCCAGAATTTTTTACTGTGATTTTTTATCAGTGTATGAGTTAATTCGTGTATTATCACATAATCAACCACTTCTATAGGACACAATATTAGTTTATATGTAAAATTGAGATTGTTTCTATATCCGCACGAGCCCCAACGAGTTTTTGCTCTAGTTATTGAGACTTTACCGTACTCTAATCCATACAACCTTGCAAGAACATTTACTCTTTTAGGAATGTATTGTTTAGCATATTTAACTATGAAATTTTTTAAATTATCTAAACTATTAATCGATGGTAGAATAATCTTATCCTCACTAATAGATACTCGTTGATTGTTGGTTAAATTGATTGTATAATTTACGCCTAACAGATGTATTGTTTCTTTATCCAATCCCTTAATCTGTGTAATGCGATTTTTTAACATTTCATTCTTTTTCTTGCTTATCCATTCAAATTTTGATTTGATGAATTTATCTATGTCTTCTTGTTTTGCTCTCAAAGGTGCACGAACTACTACTTCTGCTCTATTGTTTATAATGATAGCTATTGTTCTACGCCTAGTATAAAATATTTTGTCTATTAACATTGAATTATCCATAATGAAATTATACCATTTTGTTAATTAAAATATCAATTCGTATAAAGCATTATATACCGATATCTCACCGGATTTTATTTTATAATCAAGTGAAATATATTTTTGGTATAAATTGATGTAGTATTTGACTCCATTTTTAGCTACTTTTTGTCTAGACATTTTAATAGCATATGGTTTGATGTTTAAAACTTTAGATAGACTATCATCGTCTTTATTAACTGCGATATATTGCATACGTTTAAAATATTTACCTATATAAGAATAGATTTCATTGATAGATTGAGATTTACTCATTTCACTTAAAATTGTTTGATATTTAGCATAATCTTTATCATCTATCGCTCCAGTGAGCATATATATCACGTATTCGTGAGAATTGGATACTAGATTAGTTGCCATATCTATAGTTATCTTTTCTTCAGTATTTGCATAAGCTATAATTTTGTCTAGTTCTGTATGAATTTTAGACATATTTGAATTGGTAGCGTCAATTATATAATCTAATGCTCGCTCTTCTATTGATAAATTGTTTTTGGCAAGATTGTTAAGTATATATTTAGTAATATCTGCTCTATCAAGTATTGTGCAATCAATTAACTCACCTATTGAAAGTTTTTCTGCGTTAATACATACCAAAATTGTAGAAGAATCATTAAAATCAAAATTATTGATAAATTTAACAACCTCACTATTAGGATAATCAATTACAACCAATCTATATTCATTACCAATAGGTAAAGTTAATAGGTTGTTATTAACTTCATCAATACGTAATTTATCACCTGCTAGGCGTACAAAGTTAAATTCTTCTAAATCTTTAATTATAGTTGATTTAATATTATTAATAGCTTGTTTAATTAGAAAGATATCTTCACCCTTTATGTTGTAGACCGAATTGATATGTTGTTTAAGATTTTTGTTAAGCTCAATAAATTTCATAATTATATTATAACAAACAAACTATTAGTAACGCAAGCAATGGTAAAGTCAAAATAACTTTATCTTTAGTTTTTGCAACGCAAATTCTACTCATTATAAGAATTATAACAAAATAAACAATTATTCCTATGTATTTAAAATCCACGGTGGCTAAATTAGCAAAAGGTAAATTGCCAAATACGCCTGCTAATAATGCAATAAAATCAAACAGTGGATTAACTATAACCAGTAAATATGTAATGAATGGCATAATCAGTGACAGCATAGAAAGTGCGAAAACGAATGAAAAACCGATAGTGAAAATAGGTATAAGTATAACATTAGCGATGATTGATATTAAATTTATACTTTTGAAAAAGTAAGCCATTACTAACATAAGTGATATCATTGTTGCTATACTAATTGACAAACTATCAACAACAACTTTTGGTATCCTAGTCTTAGATAGTACTCTAGATATAGGTTTATATAATAACGTTATACCATAAGCACAAGAGAAACTCATCAAAGTACTTATATCGAATATACATAGCGGATTAACTATAAATACTATTATTCCGGCTAGAGAAATGGCAGATAATGAATCATACTGCCTAAATAAAAGAGGCGACATTAACATTACAAGAGACATTATGGTAGCGCGAACAACTGAAACTGAGAAATTACAAATGTACATATAGATAAATAAAAATATTGCTACTATTACCACTCTGCCCCAACGCTTGATTTTTAATAAATCTAGAATTTTATACAATATAGCAGTGATTATACCTACGTGCAAACCCGAGACCGCCAGCAGATGTGCTACACCTGATAATTTATATGCTGAATATTGCATATCGTTTAAGTTCGTTTTATCTCCAAACAATGCAGAATACGCAATCTCTACATTTTCATTAGTTAAAGCATTCGATAAGTTGTGTTTTATATAATCTTTAATCTTTTCTGCAAAGGTAAAATCGGTTCTTTTGTATGTAATATCATCAATTCCAACAGTTGCAGTATATCTCATGTTGTTGCTAAGAAGACTAGCGCTTGGTATTTCGTTTGTAAATAAATCATTATGATAAAAATTCTTAGGTGTAAATGATATTATCGAGCCAACTTTGATATCTTTGAATATGTTATCATTGTCATATACATATATCGTTATTCTTTCATTTACTTTTTTACTATCGAAGATACAACTATCAGCATATAAGCGTACTTTACCATCATCGTAATTGTC
>CATLDS010000105.1 GCA_949902685.1 uncultured Christensenellaceae bacterium
CTCACTCATCTCTCGGTATGTTAAACCATTCAAAAACATCTTTAATAATTTATATTGTTCATCGGTAAGTAGATCTTTAACTTTGCTCAATACAACAGTCCGCATCTCTTTATCTAATAGATACTGCTCAATATCACTATCATCATCTACAATGACTAGATGTATCACTCCATCCTCATCATCTGTTGTATCATCAAAATTATTGATAGGTAGATACGTATTAAGAGGTGAATTCTTCATTCTATTCGCATTCTTGACTGCATTCTGTAGCTTCCTATGTATTAATAATGATGCATACGCACTGAAATTATGATTCTTATCCGCATTATACACACATATAGCATTATACAAGCCAATCATACCTTCTTGAATGAGGTCATCAAACTCTGCACCAATCAAAAAGTACTCACGAGATATCGCGGTAACTTTGGGTTTAAATATTCTAAACAAACTTTCCATTGCCTCTTCATCGTGATGCTGTGCACGTACAACTAACTCATTAATTTCGTTCTCTAACAAACTATTTTCTCCTCTGTCTTACCACTTCATATATAGCAATCGCACCTGCGCACGATGCATTGAGGCTATTCACCTTACCGAACATATCTAGCGACAAAACTTCATCCACATTCTCTTTCACCAATCTAGAGACGCCCTTCCCTTCACTGCCTATAACTAATGCAGTAGGATATGTGAAGTCTGCCTGATATAGTCTCTTACTCCCAGCCTCTAATGCGTATGTCCACACACCTTTATCTTTTAGTTCTCGAATTGTACGTGTCAAATTGGTTACTTTAGCCACTAACATGTGACTAACCGCTCCAGCACTTGTACGATAAACTGTATCTGTAATATCACACGCTCTATTCTCTGGAATGATAACCCCATCTACTCCAGCGCATTCGCAAGTACGAATTATAGCACCTAAATTGTGCGGATCTTCTATCCCATCTAATATAACAATAAAAGCAGGCTTACCATTTTCTTCCGCAAGGTCTAGTATATCATCAATGTCACAATATTTAAAATTCGGTACGAATGCCAATACACCTTGATTTTTACCTTTAGCGATACGTTCTACATCTTGTTTACTAAGAGTCTCCACTCTAATACCTCTACTTGTAGCACGTTCAATAATGGACAAAATATCTCTATTCTCACTCTTCTCTACAATAATCTTATCTATTCTAGCGGAAGAATTTAATAACTCATTCACTACATTAATGCCATCTACAATCATAATTTAACCTCCACCAACTTAGTAAACATTTCGTTTAGTTTATCAGTCTCTTTTCTTAAAAACCAATATCCAATCAAAGCCTCAAACTGTGTAGCGAGACTATACTCAGCCAATGTACTATTCTTCGCCACATTATTAAGATGAGCATTCCTAGCACGCATAACAATATCTCGTTCCGTATCATTAAGCATGGGCTTCAATTCATTCATAAACTCTGCTTGTGTACGTGCACAGACTACTGAATTCGCTTTCTTATTAAGCGTATTTGGTTTAAAATCATACTTGCGCACCAAATGTTCACGCACCATTAGTGTGAATACACTATCACCAAGATATGCAAGTGTTAATACATTTTTTAAGTAAAATGTGTCTGTATCTTCCCTATTCATAGTATAAATCATATCACAAACAATCATAATTGTAAAGAAAGTTGCTTGAAATCTTTGACAATTGCATACTTTTAGACTAAACTCTAAACATAGGAGGATTCTATAATGGAATTCGTTGAACGTATGAAAAAACGCGAATTCATAGAAATGGCTCTCAAAACTGCTATAGCAGTATTTGCTTCCTTGATTGCAATTACTCTCATGGAAGGCATGATCTATGGTATTCAATTAAAAGCTCTTAGAAACAGCAGTGCCTCTATGGTCACTGAGCAGACAGTGGCTTATTGCATCAAAGAAGATGATAAATATTTTGTTGTGTATTCTAACGAGAATTCACAATGGACAGCATCAAAAGATTTGTTGACAAAAGAACAATGTGAAGCCTTAAAAGTTGGTTCAGTACCAGTTAAAGAAGTGATATATCGTGCTCCTAATGCTTTTGAATTCTCTATCACTCCTGTTCATTATGTAGTGATGACAGTGTTCGTACTTGTTGTTATTGGATACTTTGTATATAGATTTATTGCTTTAGGCAAAGAATATAAAAAAATTGAAGAGAATTATAAAAAGACAGGCACTATAGAATTACATGTATAAATAAAAAATCACACTTCGTATAGTGTGATTTTTCTTTGCACATAATACAGCATGACTTATTATAATTATCATGCTATCGCAAAGCATCTACTGCAAACAGGTCACTGTATTGCAGTTAACATATTTAGTGAATATCACCACATTTATCCTGCTATGGTGCTATATTTTGATAACCATAGACCAATACCTATTAGACAATATCGTTGGGATGAATATCTAGATTTAATCAAAGAACAAAACTTAAACATTATAAATCCAGAAAATATCCCGTTAGACTAGTTCCCCACTATTAATTGAATATATGTACATATGCTCAACTTTCTTATTATACGCCTTTTCCACTGCCAGTTTATACAAATTCAGTTGTTCGTTATACCTTTGTTTTAATACTTGGGCGGGTAGGTGTGAAAATTTATAGTCTACAATAATAAATTTATCTTCATATTCAATAAGTAAATCTACCACACCTTGCACCAGCACTCTATCGTGAATATTGCTTTTCGTCAGTTCATTGTAAGGTACGTACATCATAAAATCGGCTTCTTTCTTTATATCTTTAGCACCAACAGTAAGTTTAGTCAAAACTTTATGTGCTAATTTAATTTTTTCATAATCCACATCTTCAAAATGTGTAGATTGAACATAATTGGAGAAGAGATCTAATTTCTCTAACGCCTTATGATAATGTAC
>CATLDS010000106.1 GCA_949902685.1 uncultured Christensenellaceae bacterium
GCTTTGTCGTCATTGTACCTTGTTTATATGGAGATATTTAATGCTAAGATTGAATTAGGGAAATGGTATCCTAATTATAAATCATTCTCAGCTACGATTTACTCTGCTATTTATGGACTATTACAAAATCTCCAAACGACTTATTCAAGCAAACACGTAATCAAGGATACATACAATTACTATGACAACTCTAGTACGAATATAGTAGGCAAAACTAAACGTGGTGTCAATCTAGTAGAATTAACCAAACTATCACTTTTCGATGAGGTGATAGAAGACATGGTTGATGATGAGACTTTGGAAGAAATTATTACTCATGCAGAAGACAAAGATTTAGAAGATATTATTAATAAACACTTTTTACCATCTCTTAGCCCTAATCAATATACTGTTGTATGTCAATTCTTTGGTCTTAATGCTTCTAAGACACGTTTAAATATCGATGATTTAGCTAAGAAATATGGAGTATCTCGCCAAAATATAAATCATATTTTATCCCGTGCTATACAAAAACTTAGAAATTATAAGAAAGTAAGGTATATTAGAGACTTTATGCAGTAAATGTTTAAACAGACCTCAAAAGGTTTGTTTTTTTTTAATTTTTTGATACAATATAGGCATGAAGGCAATGGGAATTGATTTTGGTAAAGCGCGTATAGGTATTGCATTAAGTGATGAGACTAAATTCTTGGCGTCTCCACACTCCACTTATCATAGGAAAGGCGAAGATACCGATATTGAATATTTAGCAACTCTAATCAGAGAGCAGAAGGTTGATAAAATTGTCTGTGGTTTACCTATGAATATGCAAGGAGAAGAGCAGGAGATAGCACATTCCACACGTGAATTCATGAACAAGTTATCGGGTAAGGTTGGTATTGAGATTTCGTTCGTTGACGAGAGATTATCTTCTGTTATGGCGGAAGATATGTTAAAAGAACATGAACGAGATTGGCGCAAAAGGAAGGAAAAACTAGATGCTGTCGCAGCCTCAATAATACTACAAGATTACCTCGATAGATATTAAAGGAGAAATTATGAAAGATTTAAGAGACGAAATTAAAAAGCCTAAAAAGCTTAAAGCAAAAGACCCTATTAAACAAATATTAGATGAGAATAATGACGAGAACGTTATTTTACTAGATGTGGACAATAATCCTATTGAATTTGAGCAGATTGCTTTAATTCCTTTAGATGACACAAACAAATTATATGCTATACTTATTCCAGTTACATCAATGGAAGGAGTAGAAGAAGGAGAGGGTGTATTATTTGAATTGGATGAGGTCGCATACACTCTTAATGTCGTTAATGACCAGAAGATTATTGATAAAGTTTTAGATGTATATCAAAAACTTATCGAAGAGGGCGACGACGAAGAAGGTAAAAAGTAAATTTTATTTATTAAAATCGACAATATTAAAAATATCGGTTGACAAATCGGTATTTTTTTGTTAGTATACATAAGTTCAATGAAAAGCACCTATCATGATTGCTTGTCTGTTGCCTACGGGTTTAGAGCAAAATGAAGGATAGGGAAGTTAGACAAACAGGAGGAAAATAAAATGTCAGTAATTTCAATGAAACAATTATTAGAAGCGGGTTGCCATTTCGGTCACCAGACTAGAAAGTGGAATCCAAAGATGAAGAAGTACATCTTCACAGCTAGGAATGATATTCACATTCTTAACCTTGAGGACACTTCAAAGAAAATTGACGAGGCTTACGTTTTCGTCAAAGAGAAAGTGCTCGCTGGAGCAAGTGTGCTATTCATAGGCACTAAGAAACAGGCTGTCGAGACTGTTAAACAAGAGGCTGAACGTTCAGGTATGTTCTACGTTAATTCTCGTTGGTTAGGTGGTACTCTTACTAACTTCACAACTATCAGGAAGAGAATTGATAGAATGAACAAACTTAACAATATGGAGACTCTTGGAGACTTTGACCTTCTACCTAAAAAAGAAGTTATCAAATTAAAGGCTGAGCGTGATAAACTAGCTAATAACTTAATGGGTATTAAGGATATGACATCTATTCCGGGACTTATCATTTTAGTAGACCCACACACTGAACACATTGCAGTGAAAGAGGCTAGACGTCTAGGTATCCCAACTGTTGGTATTGTTGATACTAATAGCGACCCAGATGATGTTGACGTATGTATCCCAGCTAATGATGATGCTATCGGTTCAGTTAAGTTAATCTTAAGTGCATTGACTGATGCTATACTTGAGGCTAAAGGTGGAGTTATCCTTCATGACTTAAATGCACAGGATGAAGAAGTTTCTATGGAAACTATGGTTGGTGGTGAAATCGTTAAAGAAGAAGAGAAGCCAGCAGACAAGAAACGTCCAGTAAAAAAAGAAAAGAAAGCAGAGAATAATTAATAAAGGGGAAGAAAATGAATATTACAGCTAAAGATGTAGCTAGTCTTAGAGATATGACTGGCGCAGGTATGATGGATTGTAAAAAGGCATTGGTAGAAGCTGACGGCAACATGGATAAAGCCGTTGAGATTCTTCGTGAGAGAGGCGTTGCTAAGGCTGCTAAGAAACAATCTAGAATCGCAGCAGAGGGTGCAATTGGCGCTTATGTTAATGGAAATGTTGGTGTACTTTTAGAGATTAACTGTGAGTCGGACTTCGTTTCTAAGGGTGACAAATTCCAGACAATTGTTAGCGATATTGCTAAAGTTATCGCTAGTAATCAACCTAAGGATGTTGAAGAGTTAGAATCATGCAAAATCGGTACTACTACAGTGAAAGAATATATCACTGAGCAGACTGTAGTTATTGGAGAGAAGATATCTATCCGTAGATTTGAAATTTACAATACAAAAGGTAAGATTGAGACTTATATCCACATGGGTGGTAAGGTTGGTGTTATGGTTGA
Source organism: uncultured Christensenellaceae bacterium (assembly GCA_949902685.1). Classification (GTDB taxonomy): domain Bacteria; phylum Bacillota; class Clostridia; order Christensenellales; family UBA1242; genus Onthoplasma. The sequence goes on from CATLDS010000106.1 coordinate 2,893, forward strand.
AGCTAACCCATT
>CATLDS010000107.1 GCA_949902685.1 uncultured Christensenellaceae bacterium
TATCTAAAGCTTTAATAGCAGCAGTCAATTCCATTTGATTATTGGTTGTATTAGGGTCAAATCCGCTTATTTCTTTCATTGTATCTTTATAGAAAAGAACAGCACCCCAGCCACCAGCACCTGGATTGCCACTACACGCTCCATCTGTATAAATAGTCACTTTTTTCATATCTAAACACCTATATTATCTATCATATCTTTGACCATTAATATGATTTTATCTTTTACATTATCAATACAATTTTGATCCCAAGTTAATCTACTCCACGCATTTTGATTAACCACGTCACTGAAATATAATATTTGAGAAAATTTTAACTTCCTATATTTTGCGACTGCACACCATGCTGAACACTCCATCTCTACAGCCTTTGCTCCAAGTAATTTCGCCATATCTATTTTTTGCTTAGTTTCTCGATAAAAAGCATCATTAGTCCATGTGATACCTTTAATATAATCTAATTCTTTGCTCTTTAAATATGCTGACAATTCTTTATTTAGTTCAGTACTTGTGCTTACATATGTATCTGGTTTTAGATAATGGTATGAAGTGCCCTCATCTCTAATAGCCTTACTAACAAGCAAGAATTTATTAGAAATAGTCTCATCTAAGCATCCAGCAGAACCAATAGCAATAAACTCTTTAATATCAAATACCGACAATTCTTCCATTAAACTCGCTGCAACAGGAGCACCAGTAGCCGATATAGCGATAAGTGCATTTTTGTACTCATAGACATTGCTAAATCCACATCCCCCATGATAATGAAAAACAATTTTAAGTTTAGATAAGAATTTATTGTTCTTAGGGTCATCGTAAAAAATGAAATAACATCTTTTAATACCTTTACTCTTAACTCTCTCTACATTTTTAAACATTTCAGGGAAATGATTAGCAAATTGAATTGCTGATGTATACTCATCTTTCCCCTCACAACATTCTATTATCGGTATGATTTTATCCATAAAAGTATACTAACACAATGAAAACTAAAAATCAAATAATCAATCTATAAATACGAAAACCATGTATTAAATTATTATAAAATATAATTCAACAACTAGAAGTTTATACTAATCATTTACTACTCACTTTTCAAAATGATATAAAAAATGACTACTAAACTCGTCAATATATAGTAGTCGCTATTGAAACATATATATTATGTGGCAGGGGAGACGCGATTCGAACACGCAACCAATGGTTTTGGAGACCACTACTCTACCGTTGAGCCACTCCCCTATGCTTTTCCATTATAATTTATATATTTACTTTTGTCAATAATTTTAAATCATAAATTATGTAACATTTACATTATACTACAAATAAAAAGAATGAGTGAAACTCATTCTTAATAGTCTACATTTATATCATCATCATTATATTTCGCATAATCTAGTGCATTCGCTTTAAAACAAGATTTGTACTCATATGGAAGTTCAAAATCAGGCAATTTGGATACATTAATTATTTCGCTCTCATATTTCCCTGTACCCATAAGTCTAATCTTGCCTTCAGTCATAGGAAAATCTAGTTCAAATAATCCAATATATGCATATAAGTTCTCGAGTGCGCACAATACTTCAAGATTACTCATAGACTCATTACCATTATTATAGTCATTGATAGTTGCTATCGTTTTGTCTTGTGTTAAATTCTTCAGTTCTACATCATTATATTGAGCAAAATTTATAATAATTTTATCTGGATTTGTATCAAGCAACATTTCACTGAACTGTCTAGCACTAAATTCTGCCACTCTTCTAGTTTGATGTGTGGTAGTTGATTGCTCATTCTTAAGTATCTCATCTATAGGTACACCACTTCGCTTCGATACCGTATCCCAATCAATCTCTTCTGCTCCCTGAAAGTCTCCAGTATACATGTAATCATCCCTATCGTTTTTAGGTTTGTTGTTTATTCGTATAGGATATGGTCTAATTACACAATATTTAGTTATATTGGCACTATAATCAGTCGCATGAATGTCTTTAATTGCTTGAGCGGGTGTACAATCTCTAGAGGTTGTATGCGGGTGGCTAGAGCCATTAATGCTTAAAGCATCTCCTTGAGAACATTCTACTAAAATATTTTCATTTCCGTTAAATCCATTAACTCCGTGATATAAACTTGGGAAAAAGGTTTTAGATTTCACTATCTTGATTTTGCCCTGCTCTTGCAGTTGCAATAATCTCTCAGTATCTTGTACAATATTTCCTTCTCTTCTTATCTTTGAAACGACCGCTTCGCCACAGCCTGTAAAAGTAGAACCCGTTTTATTCCTTTGTTTTTCTCGCTCTATATGTTCTTCAGTTACTATACATGCAGTGTTACATATGTAAATAACTCTATTTCCAATTAGATCGCTATATTTATCAAGTTCATATATTAATTTATCTACATCGATTGCTGCAGACTCACCTATTACTAAATATTTTATATTTGGATTAACTATACCGATAGGCAACTGATGTGTAACAACCTTCCTACCATCATCAAAATAGAAAGTATGTCCAGCATTCGGCATATTATTATTGACTGACACATTAATATTAAGTTTGGGGTCGCGCGCTAACATACCACATATCTTACCTTTACCGCAAGACCCCCACATACCATCATATACTATATGAATTTGACCATTGTATTTCATGTAATTTATAATATCATAAAATAGCAATTTGTCAATACTCAATTTTATTCTCAAGTATGCATATTGACATTCTCATAAGCCCGTGCTATACTGCATCAGTATGGGAGGAACATAAATGCGTAAAGATTATGTGTTAAACAATGTTCATAGATTTGAAAAAATGGTAAGAAGCGAACAAATTGCGAGATCCATATCC
>CATLDS010000108.1 GCA_949902685.1 uncultured Christensenellaceae bacterium
TCATATTTAATAATTCCATCAATTCTTTAGTGGTGTACTTACGTAAATCCATTGCATTGAGCAACTTCATTACTTTATCATCCATATCGATGTTTGAATTAGTCTCTACTGCACTAAGAGCTTGCAAAATAACCTTTAGCATGAAGAGTATGAATGCATTTGATTTACCTTCGGCATTTGATACACGAATTGACTCGTAATAGTCATTTTGGTTTGCTTTCAAAATATTTTCTATTGGCAGTAAATTAAACGCTGGCCTCCAATGTGACAGTATAGCCGTCTGCCAAAATCTACCCATTCTACCATTGCCATCACTGAAAGGATGAATATATTCAAATTCGTAATGAAACACACATGACTTAATCAAAATATGGTCTGCAGAATCATTAAGATAATTGAACAATTTTTCGATTAATGAACTAACCATCTCAGCTGGCGGAGCAATATGTATGGGCTGATCTCCATCGAACACTCCTTCAGCATGGTCTCTAAATTCACCTGCATCTAGTACCAGACCTTTCATCATCTGTAAGTGTATTCGCTTCATATCTTCTACTGCATACGGATTGATAGAATCTATCATATCGTAGGCATCGAGAGCATTCTTCACCTCTAGTATCTCACGTCTATCACCTACTACCATTTTGCCATTCACAATATCTGTAACTTGATTGAGAGATAGGCTATTATTTTCTATCGCTAGAGAAGAGTGTATCGAATGTATTCTATTCCTTCTCAATAAATTAATCTGCTGATTTGAATTAAGACTATTAATCTCACCTATTCTTTCGCAAATTTTGGAAATATAATCAACCATTTCGGTCGTGATTTCATATGGAGGAATATAGTCGAAATTTTCCAAATCAAACTCCTTACTTGTATGTTTTCTTGTATGTTTTCTTGTATGTTTTAATCTCTCGATTTAAAATGGTTAGATAAGCAAATTATTTCACGACAATGAATAGCAAAAAAACAAACCTCTTACCTTTATTTTAACATATTTCTTCTTTTTTACGCAAGGAAATATACTTAAAACAAAAAAATTATAGTTGTATAACTATAATCTTTTTTTCCAATAGATACGAGACATCAATGTTAATCTATATCTTCAAATTGACTATTATATAGTTCAGCGTAGAAACCACCCTTCTGCAATAGTTCATCATGACTGCCACTCTCTACTATATCACCATCTCTCATGACTAAAATAATATCCGCATTTTTAATTGTAGATAATCTATGTGCTATTACAAAAGAAGTTCTGTTTTTAGTCAAAGCATCCATTGCTTTCTGTATCAAAATCTCCGTTCTTGTATCTACGCTACTCGTAGCCTCATCCAATATTAGCATTGGTGCATTCTCTACCATAGCTCGAGCAATTGTAAGCAATTGTTTCTGTCCTGCACTAATATTTGTATTGTCATCCAATATTGTATCATAACCCTCTGGTAATGTGTGTATGAAGTGGTCTATACCACATTTTTTGCACGCATCTTCAATCTGCTCATCCGTAATGTCTGTACGATTATATCTAATGTTTTCTTTAATACTACCCTCGAATAACCAAGTGTCTTGTAACACCATACCGAAAATATCATGTACATTTGCTCTAGTAAGTTCATGTATTGATATTCCATCTATCAAAATATCTCCACCATTTAAGTCATAAAATTTCATAAGCAAGTTCACTAACGTCGTCTTACCAGCACCAGTAGGCCCAACTATCGCAACTTTCTGTCCCGATTTCACGGTAGTAGAGAAATCTTTGATAATAATTCTATCCTTATTGTAACCAAACTGTACATGTTTGAATTCGACATTTCCTTTGATGTCAGTTAGAGATTTGGTTAACATAGTCTCATCCGTCAATTCCTCTTGCTCTAATAAATTAAATACTCTTTCGCTCGCAGCCGCTGTGGATTGGAGACTTGTCGCTCCTTGAGCCAACTGAGCTAGCGGTTGAGTAAATAATCTAATGTATATCATGATAGCAATGATAACCGGAAATCCAATATAACCATAATGAACCAATACAGCACCAACAACACACACTACCACATAACCAAAGTTACCTATAAATCCCATTATTGGTTGCATCATACCAGACAAAAACTGAGATTTCCACGCTGTAGAGTAAAGTTCTTTATTTGCTCTATCAAATATCTCTTTTGTCTCACTTTCTGCATTATATGCCTTGATTATCTCTTGACCAGAATAAACTTCTTCAACTATTCCGTTCACTTGACCGAGTACTTTTTGCTGTTGTATGAAATATTTTTGAGACTTTCTAATGATAATCACCATCAACGCAAAACCTAACAACGTAGCGACAATGCCAGATAATGCCATAATCCAGTTTTTCACAAACATCATTATAAGCGAACCTATAAATAACGCACCCGCACCTATCAACATACTGACCGAATTATTGAGTGTCATACCGATAGTATCCACGTCGTTCGTCACCCTACTAAGAACATCTCCGTAAGATGTACTATCAAAATATTTAAGTGGTAGTCTATTAATCTTATTAGAAATATTAGAACGTAAATCTTTACTTACTTTTTGATTGACTGTGGCCATTATAAATCCTTGCAAGAAATTGACTGTATATGCAATCAAATAAATAATTACCAACTCAATACCTATCTTAAATATTGCATCAAGATTAATTTTCGTCTCAGTATTTATCCACAGTTGAATAACATTATCTTTAAAACCTATACCTAAATTTTTACCATCTATATTTATATATCCAGCATCTTTTAATTCATTTAATTTGACAGTGCCTACATTCAAGAGTGGTATAGTCATATCATTAATCT
>CATLDS010000109.1 GCA_949902685.1 uncultured Christensenellaceae bacterium
TGCAGTGTCGTCATTAATTATATTAACATTAGATGATTCAATGATTAGCTCATCAAGACCATACTGTGAGTACAATACAATATATTCTTCTAAATCCTCATTGAACAAAGAGTAACATCTAATCACAATACGACTTTCTCTAGGAGTAACTGATGTCAATACAAGTTTTTTAACACCGTCTATTTCTGTAATATAAGCATATTGTGAGCCTTCTACTACAGCAAAGTTCACACCACCTGTAGCACCACTTGGCAATACCGTTAAATTGATTACATCCAACAAATTGTATGTGTTCAAGGCAATATTATTTAATGGATTGTTAGGATCATTATGATAGTTGATAATTACGCTATCTGTAATCTTGCTCTCATCTATGACTATGTCCATATTGTCTAGTTTTATTGAATTAGTCTTCTCGATATACTCTTCGTCTACACTTACTTGGATGTCTACCGGTTTCTCTATCATGAGACGTTCACCATCTACAACTAGGTATGGGAAAGTGTACTCTGTAGAATTAACCAAAATTGCATTATAATTGCCAGCATTATCCCAAACAGTACTGTCTAGATTTAGTCCTGCTATAAACTCGTCAACACTGTCTGTAATATCAGTATAAGTATTCTCTCCTACCGAATAGATAGCACTGTCTGTATATACTATTGAATATGTCGAGGCTGTACTTGCTCTAGTGAGAGCGAGTGCTGTATCGCTCAATTTACCTACAAAATATGTATTGCTTTCACTAGCTCTTGAAGTTAGATAAATTGTACCTTTTGCGTTAATGTTTACATTGACAAATGATTTTTCGATAGTTGTACTGGTAGCACTGCCCACCAGACCAGCAGTAGTAGTCCCTCCGTTAAGAGTGTAGAAAGTTTCAACTTCATTAGTTTGATTATTCCTAATACGTGAGATAAATGATTCTACAGTAGCATATCTAATAGTAGTATCATTAGCATTAGCAACAATACCTGCCACGATATCCGTACCAATCAATCTACCTAGCGCTGTAAATCCGCCGATATATTCTGCTGACAATACTCTAACATCAGTAATAGTTGCATTAGATGCATTAGATGCGATACCTGCTACATCAAAACCTCTATTTGAACTAAGGTCTAATCCTAATGTAGCAACAGTGGTTACATTACCACCAAGTATACTACCTACTATACCTCCTAAATTACCTGATGTGCCATTAAACCTATTGTCTATCTCTAAACGTCCACCAATCAAAATATTATTGATACTATTAGATTCATTACAACCTACTACTCCACCTAAATTGATTGATGAATTGCCTGTAGTAGTATTGACATATGTGAAAGTTGTATTAGCTCGAACTGTGTATGAAATGCTATTCAAACTTGATTTGCCAAGGTAAGAGCCTTTTATCTCACCTTTATTTAAACCTACGACCAAACCAATATTATGTTTAGCTATTGAACTAGTTTCAATATCTGCATTAAATGAAACATTCGCTTTACTTAAATCAATATTACCACTATTAATACCAACTACACTACCGAAATTGATAGTACCCGCGGTTATATTATTAGTAAGGAACTGAATTTTATCTCCATCAGTTAGAGAGTTCGTAGTCACATTGACTGCTGAAATTGTACCTTTATTCTCGCCTGCAACCGCACCAATGTTCAATGAATTAATACCACTCTTTAGTTCAAAAGAACTAGTGTTGAATGTGACATCAATATCCAGTCCGCTAATCTCAGCCCTCTCGCCTAGCACTGCGAATAATCCAGCGTACACATCTCCACTGCCTGAATATGCAGTAGATGAAACATTAAGAGTAATTTTATATTTTGAAGTAGAGATAACATTGCTATTATTGTCTAAATTCTCTACCGTACCAACTAATCTACCTGTAAATTCTTCGATGCTATAGTTAGTGCCGTTTTTCTTTAAACCAATAGGCTCGAAATTGTCTAAAACAATGTTATTTCTTAATTGATAGTTTTTATCAAGACCATTGTTGATATTTTTCAAATCTGTAGCGTCATTGATAATGTATTTATTCTTCACACTACCGTCACTGATTGAGACGAATATTGAGAATGTGGTTTTATAATAAGAATCTATTCCATTCTCTACGAGTGAATCTTTAGCAACCAACACTAATCTAAATAATCCGCCCTCTCTAGACTTGTCCGCTCTAACTATTACCTCGTTAGAAGAGAAGGTAATGTCTAATCTATCTTTGTTTATCTTGGTTTCTTTAGCCTTGCCATCTTCGGTGAAAATCGAACCGTCATCATTCTGTTCTACTCGATATAATTCATAATCCAACTCATCATATCTATTAAGAGTGCTCTCGTTAGCATAATATGGAACAGCGTTGAATTTCGCTTCATCATAACCTAAATCTTCGTCTATATCCAAGAATGACATATATAGGTAATGACTATTATCACCATATGTAACAATTTCCTCTCCAGATACAGCAATGCTGTCCATTGGGATATAATCTGCTATGTCTAATCTTATCTGTCTAGAATTGTTAGACAGCGCGCCAAAACGTAATGCTGTGAGAGTTAATGTTATAGAGTTAAAAGTTTGAGGTTTTTTATTCAACTTAACTATAATATTTCCGCGTAATAAGTTCTGTAAACCTTCGTTGTTTAACTGTAGTATGGTACTGCCATATGAATTAAGTTCTACTAATTCATTACCATTCTTTAAGTATAAAGATACAGCACTGGTGTCTATAATATCACTAATATTCAACTGTATCTGTGTTGCATTTTCTATTCGTCCAGTAGTGAACAAAACTCCACTAGA
>CATLDS010000110.1 GCA_949902685.1 uncultured Christensenellaceae bacterium
GTACACTCAATACTGCAAAATTTGCAGGTGATTTCAATAGAGAAGTATTCGCTATTCCCGGCAAAATAAATTCCCCTCTTAGCAAGGGTACTAATAAATTAATCAAAAATCTTGAGGCTACTATCACACTTTTACCAGAAGATGTGTTAAATAGTCTAAATCTTAAGAAAGAAAAAAATAACAAAAACCCTACTCGTCAACTTGACATTAAGGAACAATTTGTTATAAATTATATCCAGACTGAAAAAAAGACTTTCCAAGAAATAGCAGATTACACAGAGTTAACTGCGCGAGAATTGAATACAATTTTACTTAATTTAGAGATGGAAGGTCTAATAATCAAACTTGCGAATAATAGCTATATAATGTCTTGAGCATTAATTTCTGTTAGTAAACTAATGACGAGATAAATATAATATAAAGCAAGTATAATATAGGAGAGATATGAAATTAGTATTTATAGAAGGACCGGGTAAACAAGAATCTATCAAAAAATATTTAGGGCCAGAATACGTAGTATTTGCGACCAAGGGTCACGTTAGAGATCTTCCTGAGAAGAGCTTTGGTATAGATATTAAAAACAATTATGAGCCAGAATACGAGATAATCCCATCTAAGAGTAGTATTGTAACACAACTTAAAAAATTAGCACAGAAAGCAGACGCTATATATCTAGCGAGCGACCCGGATAGAGAGGGAGAAGCTATAGCGTGGCATTTGGCTACTATATTGGGTCTTGATAAAGATGCTTTAGTACGTACTTCATTCAACGCTATTAGTAAGAAGGCTGTGAATGAGAGTATTGCTAATCCTACACCTATCAATTATGATTTGGTCAACGCACAGCAAGGTAGACGAGTGCTTGATCGTATTATGGGTTATAAGTTAAGCCCGCTTCTGTCTAAAAAAATTCGTGGAAAATTAAGTGCTGGTAGAGTACAGTCTGTAACGTTGAAACTTATAGTAGATAGAGAAAAGGCTATACAGAATTTCGTACCAGTAGAATATTGGAATGTATCAGCAGAGTTGATTAAGGATGATAAAAAATTTAAATCTGATTTAATACAATTCCAAGATAAAAAATTAGAATTATCTAATAAAGAAGAAGTGGATAAAGTCCTCTCTGTTATAGAGAATGCTGAATATAAAGTATCTACTGTTAAGAGACAGATTGCATATTCAAAACCTCCAGCTCCGTATATTACCAGTTCATTACAACAAGATGCTATTAAAAAGTTAAAGATGACTTCTAGTTCGTATACCAAATGTGCTCAATCTCTATACGAAGGTGTAGTTATAGCGGGAGAAGGCAAAACAGCTCTCGTAACATATATCCGTACAGACTCTACTCGTGTAAGTACAGACGCACAATTTATGGCTAAAGATTATATTTTGAATAACTACGGCAAAGAGTATCATCCGGGTAAATTCAATGAATTTAATACCAAAGAAAATGCGCAAGACGCACACGAGGCAATTAGACCAATAGACCTTAAATATACTCCAGAGTATTTGAAAGGCAAAATAGATGAGCAGTACCATAAATTGTATACTTTGGTATTCAATCGCTTTATAGCGAGTCAAATGAGTTATGCGCAGTACGATAGTTTAACAGTTGACATTTTGGCAGGTGAATATAAGTTCCGTTCTAGCGGTAGAGCATTGATTTTCGATGGTTATACGCGAGTATATAAAGTGCAAGATGACGATAAGAATGGTATCAATATACCAGCATTAGTCGAAGGCGAAATCGTTAAGAAGAATAAAATTAATACAGAACAAAAATTTACTAAGCCACCAGTACGTTTTGCAGAGGATACTATTATTAAAGAGATGGAAGTACAAGGAATAGGACGACCTGCAACTTATGCTTCTACTATTATGACCTTGTTCAATCGTGAATATATCAAGACAGAAAAGAAATATTTAGTTCCTACCGAATTGGGTGTAATGGTGACAGAATATCTCGAGGAATATTTCCCAAATGAAATGGATATTAAATTTACCGCTGATATGGAGAAACAACTTGATGATGTTGAGGTTGGCAAAGTTGAATGGCAGGACATCGTAGATAAATTTTATGTCGGTTTCAATAAGCAACTAGAATATGCTAGTAAACAGATGGGTGTATCGATGCCAAAATCAGCACCAGAACCAAGCGATGTCAAATGTGATAAATGTGGCTCTATGATGGTATATAGAGATGGTAAGTTTGGTAAATTCCTCGCTTGCTCTAATTTTCCACAATGTAAAAATACCAAGAATATCAATCAACCATCCATTCAAATCAGTGAAACTGGTAAATGTCCAAAATGTGCTGGAGTGGTGAGTGCTAAATATTCTAAACGTGGTAAATTGTTCTTTGGCTGTGATAACTATCCTAAGTGTGATTATATTTCATGGGATTTACCACTAGAGGAAGTATGTCCAATATGTAGCAGTAAATTATTCAAGAAATTTAATGCCAAAGGTAAAGAAACTATACTATGTAATAATAAGGGTTGCACATATGTCAAAGATTAATGTAATAGGTGCTGGTTTAGCGGGCAGTGAATGTGCACTATATTTAGCGGACAAAGGCTATCTTGTCCACCTTTTTGATATTAAATCAAATAGTATGACGCCAGCACATCATAGTGAAGATTATGCTGAAATAGTGTGTAGTAATTCATTTAAGAGCGATGACGATACTACTGCATCTGGGGTATTCAAAAGAGAATTAACACTATTAGGATGCAATTTATTGAATGTGGCATATAATCATCGCGTTCCAGCAGGACAGGCTTTA
>CATLDS010000111.1 GCA_949902685.1 uncultured Christensenellaceae bacterium
ATATGGTTGCCGTTATGAGATGCGTGGTAGAACAATCACGGGATGCTCCACTAGAGTGAGTGGAACAGGATATGTTATTAGTTCAAATATTATGAAAAATGGCTGGAATTATGTTACACTTACTGAGGACTGGGAATTGACGGCTGACCAAATAATAGAAAATCAAAAAGTTATCTACTGTGACGAAGCAGAATTCTATGATGAACAGCCAACTAAATTCAAAGTCATGTGGAGACAGCGTGAACGCTGGTCACGTGGACATTTAGAAGTATGTGTGACTAGAATGAAGGCTTTATTAAAAAGTTTATTCTCATCTAGCAAAAAGCATAAGTATAAAATGTCCCTATATGATTTGATGGCGAATATTATGCCGTTTTGCTTAATACTAACTACATTAGGTATATTGCAATTCGTTCTATTATTATTCTCGCCGTTATTTGGGTTGAGTTTTGGTACAGTTATGTTAGATTGGCTCAAGAATACGGCGATTAGTGGATTGATGACTTATGGAGTAATGAGTTTAAGCGCTGTACTATTGTTCATAGTGGAGAGAAAACGAATAAAAGGTGTATCGTTTTTCAAGAAAGTTATGTTAGTCCTATTATGGCCATTCTTTATTATGATACAGTTCTTGATAGACGTGGTAGCCTTGTTTGATAAAAATTGTAGTTGGAAGCCAATACCACATGAAGATAGTACAAGTATAGAAAGCCTTAATAAAAAGGACACTGTATTAGAAGATGATACTAATGAAATATAACCACTTATAGTGGTTTTTTCAATACTTGCAAATATAATAAAATAATGCTATAATATTGTAGGAGTTATATATGGGAAAGATTGATGAGAACTATTTTAGAATGGATGATAATATGCAAGCCAACACGATAGAGGACATCCTAGACTATGATGAAAGTGTTTTACTTCGTGCGAAGCCAAAAAAAGGAGCATATATTTTTAATGCAGTTATGAGAATGCTTCCTATTGCTGTGGTATGGATGATTTTTGACGGTTTCTTTATATTCGCTATGGCATTTAATGCTGATCAAATGCCGGTATATATATGGTTTATCATAGTACCGTTCTTTGCTCTCCATTTGACACCTGTGTGGATATGGTTAGGAGGAATAATAAGTGCGAGTGCAGGATATAAAAATATAGAGTATGTGTTCACCGAGAAGCGTATTATAATACGTAAAGGTGTAGTAGGAATAGACTTCGTCAATATATATTACAGCGATATAAAAGGTGTTAACTTAAGAGTTGGCGTAATTGATAGGATGTTTAAGGTGGGAGATATTTACATCTCAGCAGCAAGACAATCCGAAGTTTTATTTGATATACCAAATCCATATTTTATATTAAAAAAGATCCAAGGCATAGTAGTGGATATCAAGACTGATATCATCTTCCCTAATGACCTTAGACCTAAAGAAAACCATGGTTACAAAACGAAATATCGTGGACGAAACCAATTTGACGATTATGAGTAATATTCGTTATTTTAATAAATTGGTAATTTCTGTATTTTCATCAAATGAAATATAGATACATCTGCCGTCATATTTACCGTTATATTCGCGGATTAAATTCATTCCGTAGCCGTCTTCCACATGGAATAGGAGCGAAGTGAATGGTAATCCGTTTTTTTCTTGTTCGCCATTGAAATTCAATTTGACCCAGTTTCCATTCTTCATTTCTTTTATTGTTAGATTGTGTATGCTAACACCGAATGCTGGCATCAATCTACCATCGCTGAATGTGTTTTGAAGTTTTGCTACGAATTGTGACAACTGATCGCCAGTATAAGTGGTGGACACACCCTCTTTTATAATCTCGACAGACTCTATTTTATCGAATGTATCAACTATAGTATTTTCATTATTATCTACGAATAACATTTTATCCTCCGCTAATATTATATACCAAATAAATTAAAATCAAAATGAAAATTTAGATATTGATTGAAATTTATAATCACGTGTGATATAATAATACTAATATCCATTTTATAAATGTTATACGCAGAGATGTCTGAGTGGTCGAAAGAGCATGATTGGAAATCATGTGATGTGCAAGCATCCGGGGGTTCGAATCCCCCTCTCTGCGCCATAAAATGAAAATAAAAAAGCGACCTTCTAGTCGTTTTTTGTTTAGTCTGTTATAAATCTACCTAACTCTGTATCATAGAATTTTTCATTATTATAATACAGACCGCTTTCTTCATCATAGTAGTATCCACGATATCTATATGGATTGACGTTTGCTATCTCAACGCGTGATTTAAGGAGCTCAATATCTGTATCAAGTAAGTCATCTATATTCTCATACTTGTTTCCTACAATTAAGATTTCGCATGCACAGTTGCCATAATAATCGTAGTAATATTTTACTATCAAATCATTATTTTCGTCATAAATACCAGATATATCGCCGAAGCAATTACGAGCATAAGTGTAATGAGATATCTCATTATTGCTTTTTTGATAAGTGAAGCTTTTTAGTATGTCATTGTAATAATTAAAGGTCAACGTATATTCTCCTTCCTGAGATACTAAAATGCCTTTCTCATATTTAAATGTAATTTTTCTGTCCTTAAAAATTTTACCATCTCGATAACCATCGATGTCGTATGTATACTCAACAATGTTATCAATGCAAGATAACTTATTATAAATCCAGCTAAAAGAATGATTTCTATATAAGAATGGGAAAGAGAAAGAATTGTATCTAAACCTTTCATCTCTATATTGCATTAAATAATCTCTGC
>CATLDS010000112.1 GCA_949902685.1 uncultured Christensenellaceae bacterium
CACCCCCGCTCCTTCATTGTTCATTTCTAATTTTTATTGTTTATTAATTATTTTGTCTTTTTTTCAGTAGTGTTCTGTTTGTATATCATTTTCCATGATTTTCAGTTTTCTTGCCATATCACGTCCTACAGTGGACATTTATAAAATTACACCATTTACAGATATCACAGCAATAATACACTAACAAAAGTGTGTATATATAATGTTCAGGGATTTTATTTATCAGATCCTACAAATGACTGTAAATCGAATGGACAAACACTAAATCTTTCTTTAATAACATACAATGAGCACGAAAAAATATATTCTTCAAACGAAACTCTTTACACTGATCTTAGATTATTGGCAGGCAAATACAATAAAGAAACAACAAAATATATACTAGATAAACAACTTACCAAACCTATTACAGTTACTCAAGGTAAACACGCACTTGCCTCAGTATTCCGTGCACGCAATATTAATAAAAAACAATCTTTACTCTATATTCAACGTTCAGTCTATCGCGCACTAAAGAATGATCATCTTCTAAACGGCGATAACTGGATATCCACTCTTGCATTAGCATTGCAATCACAACGACAGAGCAGACATCAAATGGATATTGATCCATATTCAGGTCTTGATTAATAAATTCACGCATAAATAAACCCTTCACTCCTCATACTATGATTAGGAGTGGATATGGAGAGTAAAGGAATAATTAGAAGAGTAGATGAGTTAGGGCGTATTGTCCTACCTCGTGAAATGCGTAAAATGTTAAACATACGTGTAGGCAGCAAACTGGAGATAGGTATTGTAGATGGGTGTAAATTTTTGCTATCCAAATATAGTGATATGCAATCTCTAAAAGAATATAGTGATGCTGTGGCAAGTGCAATATCTGTCAGCATTGAACACGATGTACTAATTTCGGATATGGAAAGCATATTATCCGCCAATAAAAAAAAATATATCAACAAAAATTTAAGCGAAGAAGTACAAGAACTCATATACAAAAAAGAGATTATCGTAAAGAAATTAGCAGACGGTAGTGAAATGCTAGACTTCTTCCATGAACAGAATAATGACTACTGCTGTCAACTCATTGTACCTATAGTTAAAGACGGCGATGCGATAGGTTCGATTATCATTTTAGCTTGTGAAAACAAATGCTTTGATGACAGTAGTGTAAAGGTATGTAAAGCGTTCAGTAAATATTTAAGTGACCAGATTTTATAATACACTATTTAATATACTTTTACAGAGTTATTAAATTTAAGATTTTCATAAAAAGAAAAAACTAGCTATAAAGCTAGTTTTTAATTTACCTTCTAGGGCCTTCACCCATAATCCACTGAACATTAGGATAAGCAATAATGTCAACGAATGACCTATCCATTGGTCCCGTGATGAAGAAAGCACGTCCACGAGGAGCAGTTACGATACCCTCTTGCTCTCTAGCATTAATACCGCCAGCAGATTTATACAATTCGAGCAAGTCTGCCATATCATTAGGTGCGAGCTGTAATATCAAGCTATACTGACACGCATTAATAATGGCTGCCGACCTACGTTGTATCTCAGGAGTACCCAAAAAGTCTTTAATATTCTGTGTAATAACTATCTGCATACCTTGATATTTACGAATACGTTTAGCCATCTCCGCCATGAAGTTCAACGCAACTGGACTATCTGGGTCAATAAACATATGTGCCTCGTCGACTGCTATGACTACCTGACGTTTAATATCTTTACCTGTACGCTGATAATATTGCTCATTAAATCGTTTATTATTAATAATTTCATTATTCAAATATTTGAATACAAGTAACATCTGTGCGTTTGCAAGTTTATTATTCTTACTAGCAAACAATGTCTGGAAGTTGAATGTAATCAAGTTCTCGTCCGTGAGAATTGATGTAGGTCCATTCCACAAGTCAGAGTTACGTCCACCTGTAGCGAACTTTTGAATATAAGTTTCTAGTATTAACAAGTTGTTACGATAGAATGCATCTTTCACTGTCTTTAATTTCGACTGTATAAGAGCGAATAGATCGTCAAATATTGGATAATCTTCTGCCTTTAATTTACCGATATTTGTTTTCTCATTAATACCTTTTTGGTTGTACAATTCAACGACTAGAGTATTAAGTGTCTCAAACGCATCCGAACTAATACCTTCTAGAATTGCTCTAAAGAATTGTTCTAAGAATTGCAAGTGAGTGAAGAATGTTTTATTACTACCTTTATTCACCATTTCATCAATGCTGACATTGTCCACATTGTCTACATCATTAGCCGCGTCCAAATCCTCTAACGATGCCATTATATGAAATGGATTAAGAATACCAGATTTATTAGTACCCACATCAATAACTTTACCACCGAGGTTTTTCGTCATTACATCATACTCTTGCTCTGGGTCAAGAATGAACATTTTAGTTCTATCTGCCGCTAGATTAGTAAGTATCGCTTTAGTAGCATATGATTTACCCGATCCCGATTTACCGATAACCATCATGTTAGAGTTAATACGTCCACTCTTAGAATCACGTTTGAAGAAATCTATAAACACAGGATACCCACTAGCACTAGATGCACCGAGACAGAATCCCGCCTCATCCTGCATAATTGAGTCTACCATAGGGAACGATGCAGCAATAGTTGTTGACGGCATACTACGATAGAAAGGCTTCAAAGTATCTATACGATTGACACTAGATGACACGAACGCGTCTACCTGTCTACCAAATAATTCACTATATTTAAAACCATTTT
>CATLDS010000113.1 GCA_949902685.1 uncultured Christensenellaceae bacterium
AATTAATACATTAATAAAAAAATTAAAAATCATTAAAATAATACCGATTTTAATATAAAAATTAAGTTAAAACCGATAATTTAATAAAAAAATATGTGATTTTTCTAATTTTTCACATATTTAATTATTCAACATATTATATAGATTGATGAAGTTCTCAACGCTAATTTCTTCTGGTCTTGTGAGTTCTTTATATTTCAAATTATTTAATGCGGAAATTATTTTTTCTTTTTCAAAAGCAGATTTTAAATTGTTCACTAGTGTTTTTCTACGCATAGAAAATGCCAAGTGAACAAAATTTTTAAATCCCTCAAAATCAGCAAAATTGTATCTTTTATGTGGTATTAATTTACATAAAGCACTGTCAACTTTTGGACTAGGTGTGAAGCATTCTTTTCTTACGATACGTGTGATTGACACATCAAATATAGACTGCAAAATCACACTGGTAATACCATACACTTTACCACCAACAGAGGAAGCAAAACGTTCAGCGACTTCTTTTTGAATTAGTACTAATATGCTATCGAATTTATCAATATGTTCTACCAATTTAAATATAATAGGTGTGGTAATATAATATGGAATATTTGCAACAACTTTCGCCCTATCATGAATAATTAAATCTATATCACTCTCCATAAAATCTTGAAAATGAAACTCCACATTTTTACACTCTTGAGCAATATTCTCTAACGTTGGAATTAATGACTTATCTATTTCGTATGAGATAACTTTCCTTGCACGATTAGCAAGCACTCTGGTCAATGTCCCAGCACCTGCTCCTATCTCTAATACAGTATCTGTACTATCCACTCCGCCATCGCTCGCTATTGCATTCAAAAGATTAGTGTCATATAAAAAATTCTGTCCAAGACTTTTCTTGTAATCAATTTTACCGTCTGGGTTTATAGAATTGTTTTTGTTTTCAAAAATCTTTTTCATAGTAATCCTTAAAAATTTTTATCGAATATTGTCAAAAACGTTGACAAGTACTGTCGAATGTTATACAATTAACGTGTACAAAAGAGAAATCACAAGATATACCCTAAGATAAAGTCGTCATGTCTTCATGGCGATTTTTTCGTTAGACATATTAAAATAGCCAACAATGTTTTACTTCAAGTAAGAGGAAATCTTAATTAATTATCAGACTTTATTTCTTTACTTTTACATATCATCATTATAAGTTCTCGTTAAACAATTATAATTTCATATTACTAATATGTCAACCTAATGCTTAATCAATGAGTTGATTTTATTTTCACATTGTGATAAAATACCTTTGTTTAGGAGAAATTATGTTAGACAACAAGTACAATTTTACAGACAAGGAAGCCAAATGGCAACAATATTGGCAAGAGAAAGGGATTTATAAATTTGATAAAAATTCTAGTAAGCCAATATATTCGATAGACACCCCACCCCCAACCGTTAACGGTCATATTCATATTGGTCACATATTTAGTTATAGTCAAGCAGAGTTCGTCGCACGTTATAAGCGCATGAGTGGATATAATGTTTTTTATCCATTTGGTTTTGATGACAATGGTTTGCCAACTGAAATATATGTAGAGAAAACCCATGGAGTAAAAGCACACGACATTGGACGTGAAAAATTTAGAGAGTTATGTCATTCCACCGTAGAAGAATTGGAAGAAAACTTTAAAAACTTATTTATCTCTGTAGGTAATAGTGCCGACTGGGATTTAATGTACCATACAGTGAGCCGTGATAGTCAACGTCTAAGCCAGACCAGTTTCATTGATTTATACAATAAAGGAAAATCGTATTGTGCCTCTGCCCCTGCTCTTTGGTGTACTAGATGCAGAACATCAATCGCACAGAGCGAACTGGAGAGTACTGAAAAAGAGACTACATTCAACTATTTAAAATATTACATTGACGGAACTAACGACTATGTTGAAATAGCCACTACACGCCCAGAACTTCTATGTGCGTGCGATTGTGTTTTTGTTAATCCAAAAGATAAGAAAAATGCCCACTTACTTAAAAAGCGTATACGTATTCCGTTATATAATTTTACTGTGCCAGTGTATGCTGATGATAAAGTAGATATGGAGAAAGGCTCTGGTGTAGTAATGTGCTGTACATTCGGTGACCAGACAGATGCTCAATGGTTCAAAAAATACAATCTTGAGTATAAACAAGCTATTGATGATGGCGGTAGAATGACTGAACTCGCAGGAAAATATGCTGGTATGAAAGTAAGAGAATGTCGTACAGCCATAATTGAGGACTTACAATCTCAAGGATACATGATTAAACAAGAGAATTTAACTCATCAAGTATCTATCCACGACAGATGCGGAACAGAGACTGAAATAAATCTAAAACGTCAATGGTTCATCAAAACGCTGGAAAACAAAAATGAATGGAAACGTCTAGGCGACGAAATTAACTGGTATCCTAACTTCATGAAATCTCGTTACACTGATTGGGTAGATAATTTAATCATGGACTGGTGCATTTCTAGACAAAAATATTTTGGCGTTCCTATCCCAGTCTGGTACTGTAAACATTGTGGTGAGCCAATTATAGCACGAATAGAGGATTTACCTGTCAATCCATTGACCGATAGTCCTAAGTGTAAATGTAGATGTGGGTCAAACGAATTTGAACCAGAGATTGATATATTGGATACTTGGGCAACAAGTTCTATTACTCCACTCATTAATACTAAGTG
>CATLDS010000114.1 GCA_949902685.1 uncultured Christensenellaceae bacterium
CCAGTGTGGTCGTATGCCAAAAGTGAAGAATTAGCGACTTTCAAATAGTAAGTGCCACTATATCTCGTGAATAATCTATTGATAGCGCTGATATTGTCTGGATTGCTATTCTCATTCGACACATAGTATGAAGCCTGTGATTTAAATTCTTGCTTACTCGCATTTTGACTAGCAAGGTAAATGATTTTCTGTATATCCGTATTTTCGATTAAATTATTTACATCTATTACCTTGTGTGTAGCCAACTCAACATCCACATTATTTGTGTATAGTAGAGAAGAGCGTGTCACCATCTCGTCTCCAATTCTAAAATAACCTTCTGTATCATCTAAGATAAACATGTATTTACATGAATTACCCGCCTTATCAGTGAATGTAAATATGTAAATACCTTGTCTCTGTAAAACATCTTTATAATAGATACCGCTATTGGTCGCTTTCTCAATGTCGATTGGGCCTATCTCAGTACCAAGTTTATAACTATTAGAGAACCAAACTTCACTGGTGTTATCATCACGGACACTTTGTGGAAGTTTGTCATTATCTTTAACAAATGGTGTCACTGTATATGATACACTAATTTCCGCACCACTCGGTTTATCATACCAAGAAACCGCAGATAAACTATTTGAAATAGTGTTCAGTTTAATTGGGTCACCAGTATTATCTGTCATAAATTCATATATTGATGAACCAGTAGAAGAACGTCTCTGCACAGCGTAAACACCTATACCAGATATGTCTTCTCTATCAATAGTGAACATTTGGTATACAGCACTCTCGCCTTCGCTCTTTAGTTCTATTAGGTATTTCGCACCAGTGGTAATTCCAATACCTAAAGTTTGACCATTAGATAGAGATACTGGAGTTTGTTTCAACAATGTCTCTTTAGATGGATATTGTCCAACAACAGAATAATACCTAGCACTAATAGCGCGCTCAAATACTCCCGGGGTTTCCCACGATATACGAACATTCTTATTAGTATATCCATTCGCACCTAAAAGAGTATATTCTACCTCATTATCAGCGCCAATAGTCTCTGTATGCATTTTAATTTCTACAGTGTCAGCAGTATACTTAAATGCGAATGTTTGATAATAATCTATTTCTTCTGCATCCTTATCTGTAAACCCATTAACGTCTACTTTAACGAACACAAGATAATATCCTGGTTTATTAAATGTCACCTGATTGTTGAAGGCTATCACTTCATCTCCATTCTCAGCGACAGAGACTTTGCTAGCTGGATTAAATAGATAAAAACTCTTATCCAACTTGAAAGTATCGTGTGAGTTTAGCCATAATGAACCCTGATTGGTCTCAACATAGTTGATATTATTTACTTTTTCTATAATTGTTTCATCTACTGCAGTTGAGTTTTTGTTTTGAATTGCCACAATATCATCTAAATTAAGTTTAGAATTAATGCTTGCGTCTAATGATTGGTCTTCAATAACAGAACCCACACGTGCGCTAGAATTATTTTCTAATGTGTATACTACGCCTAATGAGTTCAAATTCGGCTTAGTATTCTTACTATAACCATTAGGGATTAAGATGTCCACCATGTCGTTAGAATTGTTAGATAATGATAAATATCTCATCTGTGCTTCTAAATAACCTTCTTTAGAGTACTTCAATTCAAAACCATGAATGTATAAGAACTCATTAGTATTAGGCACAGTCAAGAATTCATTAATATCAGGAGCATTACCTGCATTCTCGCCCGCATAGATGTAAGAATAACTGAAGTTATAAACACCCATCTCTGTTAATAAAATTGTTACTATGTTATTAGCGCTGGTTGAATTATATCGTGCCATTGGGTATGTGACAGTTCTACTTTCGCCACTAGATTTAATCTCACATATCAAATTCGCTGTTCTATATCCAGAGTTAGATTGTATATCCACTCGGTAACTATATGACGTCAATTTACCATTAGCGGTATGGGTATATGATAGTGAGTATTTAGTGTAATCAAAAGTTATTGTAGGATAATTAACATCATTTTGGGTCACGCTACTAGATTGTTTACCCAAATAATATCTATATCCTCCATTATTCATAACTGCATTATCTATGGTTGGCTGACTGGTATAAGTATTGGCTGAACCAGAATATTCTACCACCCCTTTATATGTACTCTCAAACAGTAAGTAAAAAGAAAATTCTTGTGTATCACTAGTACCATCTGCGCGGAAATAGTCAACCTCAAATCTATAATAACCTTCATAACCCTCTTTTTGTGGTATTATGTATGCGAAATCTTGATTTCTATTATCACCAAATGTTCTAATATGAGGAAGGTTAATTGAATTATTATTTCTCCATGCACGAACATTTACATAAGTTAGACCAGCACCATTATTCTCATCTGCTAATGATAGCGAACCTTGATTTAGATAATAAGAACCAAAAGTGAACAATACAGCATCCGCCAAAGATGTCACTTGACCATTAACTGACACACTAGCGACATTTGGATTACGATAATATGTAGTATCATTAATCTTGTATTTCTCATTATTAAGCATTACAAACGAATTGTTTTGAATGACATACTTTTCGTTAGTACCATTTTGAATATTTTTAAAATAATATTTTTTTGAATTTTCTGTATTATCATTGTTTATAAATACTTGCTCGCTTCCACTGAACTCTTTTATAAATGGATAATCCTCATCAGCATA
>CATLDS010000115.1 GCA_949902685.1 uncultured Christensenellaceae bacterium
GGCATATAAATCTTTAAGTGAAGAGTTTTTGAAAAATCAATAGAGAGAATGTTCCACGTGGAACATTCTTTTTTATCGGTTATTATCACAAGAAAACTATTATTACATTTTTGAATTATTATTGATATCGAAAATTATTAACAAAGGATAGATTGGTGATAAAAACTACTAGAATACATAAATATCTATTTAATATGATTGACACGCGTGGTAATTCTATATATAATCATTATATAAATGTTCCACGTGGAACAAAGGAGGAAATTATGAAAATGGGTTTAGGTAGAGGACTCGACAGTTTACTTAAGGTTTATGACGAAGAAGTAAAAGAGGACAATGTAAAGCATGAATCAATTAACAAATATCAAATGAGAAGTGGAGACGTAGAAAAAATAGATATAAATAAAATCTATGCCAATCCAAATCAGCCTCGTAAAACCTTTGATAAAGAAAGTTTAAGCGAATTGGCAGAAAGTATTAAGATACATGGATTAATTCAACCTATAATAGTGAATAGAATGCCTGATGGTTATATGATTATAGCTGGAGAAAGAAGATTTAGGGCATGTAAGTTGTGTGGACTTACAGAAGTGGATGCGGTTGTCAAAGATTACACAGGTAAGCAAGTTGCAGAGATTGCTATCATCGAAAATTTACAAAGAGAGGACTTAAATCCAGTAGAAGTAGCACGCGGTATAAAAAAATTAATGGACGAATATGGTTTAACTCAAGAAAAAGTTGCCGAAAGAATAGGTAAATCTCGTTCAGCCGTTGCTAATTCTATGAGAATATTATCTTTGTATCCAGAAGTATTAGACTTAGTTGAGAAAGGAAAAGTCTCTTTTGGTCATGCGAAGATATTGGTTTCTATTAGTGATTATGCTACACAGATGATGCTTGCTAAAAAAATTGCTAAAGATAAATTGACAGTACGTGATTTAGAAAAAGAAGTAGAGGCTATCCTAGGCAATAAAAAACAAAAGAAAGTCACCAAACTTCAAAGTGACGAACTTCAAGATTTTGTAAGTGAACTTCAACGTAAATTGGGAACAAAAGTTTCTGTAATAGGTAACGACAAAAAGGGTCGTATCTATATAGATTACTATTCTAGAGACGATTTAGATAGAATTTATGATATAGTATTTAAGTAAGCAGATTATTAGCGCTAAAATATATGCGTCTATAAAATATTAATAGGCGCATTTTTATTGTGCTTGCTTAAAGTAATGCCAGAGATTAGATATTTTTACTCCATTGATTGCTAACAAATCAATCATTTGAGTATTATTAGAGTGGTAAACTTTTTCTCTAAAATCATCAGCCACTATTAGCATATATTCTGGTTCTTGATAAAAGAACGTGAATGTAACATTGTTAAGTTGAAAGATAAATCTTTCCTTATTGTTAATAAATCTATTTTTGAATTCATTGAATGATATATTGTTTGTCTTATTCATAACTTATCCTCTGTTCGACATTTTAATACATTAAATTATATATGTCAACAAAATTTGTACAAAAGATTGATATATTGTACAAATTATTATTAATTTACACTGTTCCCGAAATATAAAGTTAGCGCAGAGCATATTGCATTAACTATTTTGTTTTTATATTCATCTGTGTTTAACATTCTTTCTTCTTCAGGATTAGATAAAAATCCGCATTCTACTAGAACTGAAGTATAATAACTACAGTTAAGTATGAAGTAGTCTCCAACACTAGCGGAGGTTGATCTGGCATTACAATAGGTGTTGAAAGATTTTTGAATTAAGTTGCCACACGTTCTACTTGCCGGGTCTCCAGTTCGATAGTATGTTAATGCACCTTTAGCAGAAGAATTGGTGAAACTATTCATATGTATACTTATCACTAAACTTGGGTTGGCTTGTCTAATAATGTTAAACCTAGCTTTCATGTCGCTGATTTTCTTGTTGGTAGCATTCTCATCATACAATCCTTTGTCGTCACTACGTGTCATTATTACATTATATCCTGCTTGTACTAATTTGTCTCTTAGGGCTATGGAGTATTCTAAGTTTATCTCCTTTTCAATAGTACCATTAACACCTACACTACCGCCATCTCTACCACCATGTCCAGCATCAATCACAATGGTGTGTGCCGGTTTTGGCGTACTACTCACTTTGATTGGAAAATATGTGGCACAGAATAAACCTATTAAAAGTATACACAACAAAACAGCAACAATTAATTTTTTTTTGATTTTTAAGAATTTATGTTTCATCAAGATATTTTATTGGGTAATTAAAAATTTTATAACTTAAAATTAGTGATGTATTTTTCAGGACTATAAAATTCTTAGTGTATACGATTTGCTTTTAAAAAAAGTATTGTTATAATATTAGATAAGGAGAGAATATGGAAGAGAGACATCAAAAATGGTTAGATAGAAAACTGCTTGAGGCATTCAAACAAAGCAATGAGGAAGACGTTATCATTCTGCTCGAGTTGGGTGCGAATATAAAAAGTATTGACTCAAATATGAATGTGGAGTTCTGTGAACAGATTATGCCTTTGATTTCAGTTCAATGTGAGCGTGGGAAGTTAAAGTTGGTTCAACTACTACATAAAATAGGAGCAGACCTTAATAAGTTGGATGCAATGGGGCGATCTCCGCTACATCATTCAACCTGTAA
>CATLDS010000116.1 GCA_949902685.1 uncultured Christensenellaceae bacterium
AATTAGGTTCAATTTTTTCCACAAAACACTCTATTAGATAAACTATCTAATAACTAGTCAATTATACTCTTTATTAATTTACTCTTTCGTGTGATCAAGACACGACTGAGCGTATGCTTCAATCTTTGTAATTTCTTTATCGTTTAGTTTCTGCATTATCTCGATAACGTGTTGCGCTTCCTTCGATAAAGAACTAACATATATCACATTAGGATGAGTATGTCCTAACAATTCATCTACCGACACATGATAAAGATCCGCTAACTGAACTAGCATTTCAATATCTACTTTGCTTGTGCCCACTTCATACGTCGAAAGAGTAGTCTGCGCAATATTTAACTGCTCAGCGACTTGCTTTTGTGTCAATTTACGTATCTTCCTAATTTCTTTTAATCTATTTTCTAACATTACTTATATTATAAATTTCGACAAAATATTTATCAATTTCACGCTTAAATGAAAATATTTTAACAATTCTAATGCTTTATATTTGTATATTTAACATTATACATGGTAATATTGTGTCGTTTTAGTACAAATTATGCTAAAATACTACTAAAGGAGGATATGTGGCAGAATTCGACACCAAACTTCGATTAGATATCGAACGTCCTAATACTTACATGAGAGAAAATGGGTTAACAAAAAAACAATTTTGTAATCTCTGTAAAGTCACAGAAGAAGAATTCGATAAAATTTACACAGAAGAATTTGAGTTTGGCACAGATTACTACTCGAAAAACATTCATCCTATACTAATGAAAGTTATCAAAACTATACTACTAAAGCTAAAATAAAAAGACCCAACTGGGTCTTTTCTTTTATTCATCACCGAATATCGCCTTGAATTCATCCATTGTAATGAGGACTTGTCTAGGTTTAGAACCTTCTTGCGGACCTATGAAACCCGCACGTTCCATTTGATCCATAATCCTACCTGCACGATTAAATCCTACCGAATATCTACGAGATATCATGCTACCACTAGCCTGCTTATTCTGTATAAACAATCTTAACGCATCCTTAAGTACAGGGTCAAAATCTTGCTCACTCATACTAGCACCATCATGTGAAGAATTATTTGATTGATGTGGATTTTTGATAGCCCTACCAGCCGCATCATCATACACTGGCTTATTATTATCTTTTATGAACTGTACTACCGCACTTATCTCAGCATTAGACACATACGCACCCTGTATACGTCTAGGCTCTGGTTTGTCTTGAGGTTTGAAGAGCATATCACCTTTGCCGAGCAGTTTCTCTGCACCACCACCATCAAGCACTGTCTTACTATCCATATAGTTAGTAAGAGCGAATGCTATACGAGAAGGTAAGTTCGCTTTAACAGTGCCAGTAATAACATCAACTGAAGGTCTCTGTGTAGCCAACACCAGATGAATACCTGCTGCACGTGCTTTAGCAGCCAGTTTAGCAATTCTATCTTCTATCTCACGCTTTGCTTCAAGCATCAAGTCTGCCAACTCATCTACCACGACTACAATGAATGGTAATTTTTCTTCAACTTTATTCTTAACTATTTCAAGTTTATTAAATTCATTTATATTGACAACATGATTTTTAGCGAATACTGCGTATCTGCGTTCCATCTCTTTAACGGTCCAGTCAAGCGCATTGATAGTCATATCCTTGCCCGTAATAACCTCTGGAATAAGCAAGTGAGGAAGACCATTATATGTTGAGAATTCCACCATCTTAGGATCTACTAGTATTAAACGTAAATCTTGTGGTCCAGACTTGTAGCACATACTTAATAACATTGTATTCAAACATACCGACTTACCACTACCTGTACTACCCGCCACCAACATATGTGGCATCTTGTCTAAATTACAGAATATGATGTCGCCATTGATATCTTTACCTAAAACGAACGACATTGGATTACCACGTACTCTAAACTCATTACTATCAATTAATTCACGAAGTGACACTGGAGTAACTTGATTATTAGGTACTTCGATACCAACTGAATTTTTACCAGGAATAGGCGCTTCCACACGTATAGCACCATTTGACGCAAGAGTCATAGCGATATCATCCGCCATTTGAGCAATCTTATTGACAGATATACCTCTGGGCATTGTCAATTCATATCTAGTGACAGCTGGTCCAACTTGTACATTGTTTACTTTAGCAGGCACTCTAAAGTCTTCCAATACTTGCTCTAGTCTCTCTATATTGTCTTGCAATTCTTCATCTGTTATTCTACCATTGGATTCCATATAATTTAACAACTCCACAGGAGGTGCTACGTATGGAGGTATCTCTTCCTTAGGTTTGATGTCATCAATTTTAACTTGTTCTACTTCGCCGATAGGCTTCTTCACTACATTAGGGAGATTGAATTTTGATATATCCACACTAGGTCGTACTACTTCTCTATCTGTAGTAGAGCCAAGCATATCTTCACGCGTATTGTCTGCATATTCATCTACATATTCTCGCTCATTGAGGTTCAAATCAACCTCTTCAATCTCTTCCGCCTCACCCTCATACTTATCATCAAGATTATCGAGTTCTTGTATTGTATCCTGTTCAAACCCCGATTCTTCTACACTTTGTTCAAAATTTTCCTCATTGGAAGTAGGTATCTCAAGATAGTCATCGGTCTCTACTGGTTCTTCAAATA
>CATLDS010000117.1 GCA_949902685.1 uncultured Christensenellaceae bacterium
TATTGACCGAACTGAAATCCACGGTACTTTCCAGTATAGAGATTACAGAGTGTCAAGACATAGATACCTCTGTCACTAAACTATTGACTGGTAATGCTCTCATACTAGTAGACGGTGCGGATATGATACTCGGTTGTGATGTCGAGAAAATAACTGTGCGTGCAGTGGAAGAGCCTCCTACAAGTGTAGTAATAAAAGGTCCAAGAGAAGGCTTTAATGAAAGTATTAAGTACAATCTAGCACTTATTAGACAGCGTGCAAAAACTGAAGATTTAGTAGTATCGATGATGGAAATAGGAGAACTTACTAAGACCCAAGTAGCACTGGTATATTTTGATTCTGTTGTGGATAAATCGATTGTAAAACATATCACCAAGCGACTAAAGAATATTAAGATTGATGGAGTAATAGATAGTCATTATCTAATCTCATATTTGCAGAAAAATCCTAAGTCACTATTCAAACAGGTAGGAGATACAGAAAAGCCGGATATACTTGTAGCAAAGATGTTAGAGGGTCGCGTAGGTATTGTAGTAGATGGTACTCCAATAGTTCTAACCTTGCCGTATGTAATTTTAGAAGATTTACAGAATAGTGACGATTATTATACTCATCCAATTAGAGTATCATTTATACGTATGCTGAGATTAGTCGGTGTCGTACTGGCAGTACTATTACCTGGTATGTATGTTGCTTTAGAAAAATTCCACTACAAAATATTACCTACTGAATTTTTAGTAACAGTTATGAATACTACACAAGGCATCCCATTTACACCATTTATAGAGTGTATGTTTGTTATCTTACTATTTGAGATTTTATATGAAGCGAATTTACGTATGCCTCAATATTTCGGTATGGCAATGTCGATTGTGGGTGCGTTGATTTTGGGTGAGACGGCGATTAATGCTGGTTTAGTTAGTCCTCCTATGGTTATGATTGTGGCGCTATCTGGTATTATATTCTACATTGTGCCGAGCCAAGCTTCGCAGTTTAGTATCTTGAGATTAATTGCGGTACTAATTGGCGGTTGTCTAGGTTTATACGGAATACTTTTGTTCTGCGTGTTTATATTGGCATACTTATCTAGTTTCGATAGTTATAAGAGCGCATATCTAGCACCAATTGCACCACTTATACCATCGGATTTAAAAGATGCTTATATGCGAAAAACTATCAAAGAGATGGTGAAAAGACCACACTCAATAGCGAATAACAAGAACAATATGGATAGGAGGAGAGAAGATGAAGATTAATTATAGACAGCTATCCATATTAGTTTTTATGAGTTTGATTTCACTTAAACTCTTGGCTCTGCCTAGTCTACTATATTTGGAGAGCGGTAACATGAGTTGGTTTGTTGCTCTTGTTCTCATGATAATAGATGTACTGTATGTGTATTTAATTATAGGACTTATGAAGAAGTGTGGAGAACGTACAATCTATGACTTTATGAAAGAGAGCTTAGGAGTTGTTCTTACTAAAATTATACTTGTACTTTTAACTTTGAAATTTGCGATAATTATTGCCAATATTTCTAAGGGGCTTGAATTTTTCGTAGTAGAGAACTTATATAAGGAATTTAATTGGTTCGTATTCGTAATTCCGCTAATGATAATAGTAGGTTTCATGGCATACAAAGGCATTAGAAATATTGCTCGTGTGAGTGAATTGATATGTTGGGGTATAATTATTGGTTTAGTGTATATTGGGTTTAAGGCATTGGGACGTGCTGAACTACTCTCATTCTTACCAATGTTTCATGATGGAGTGAGACCTATTATAACCAGTGCTTATACCTATAATGTTTGGTTTGGGTCGGCGACATTCCTATTGATGTTATTTGGCAAAGTGGACTTCAATCAAGGTAAGAAGTGGAAGATGCTGATGTATACGATCCTTGCTATAGTTATAGTGCAATTCTTGTATTTCGTGTTTTATGGTTTGTTCCAAATTACCAGTCCTACACATAACTTCTGTATTAGTGACATAAGTCAATTCTCTAGTGGACAGACATCGATTGATGAATTATCATGGTTGATAGTCTCACTATGGATCATGGCACAAGCAGTGCAATTGGCACTGTATGGGTACTGTATGGAACAGTCGATTAAATACATTTTTAATATTAAAAATAGTTATTTCACTATATCATTTGTGATGTTGTATATACTGCTGTGGAGTTATATAGGCGAGAAGACGGTACACTTGGAGAATGCATTTTACTCGTCATATACTTCGGTCTTATCGCTAACCGTGAACTACGCTGTACCGCTTATCTTGCTATTGGGTTATCTTGTAAAGAATGCTCCGAAACGGAAATCAAAAGAGAGGAAGGGTAAAAATGAAAAAGTTAAAAACAATATTTAGCCCTAGGAATTTAATAGTGTGGTTATTCGCGCTAGTACTAGTATTCACAGTGCCTAAATTGAACGAGCCTATAATGAGTGACACTGATGCTATAGTTACGATGATGTGCGTGGATGAAAAAGATGGCAAAGTTGATTTGGCGGTATCAGTTTTAGCGCCAGCAGAAGGCAAAACGCCTAAATATGAAATATACTCCGGCTCTGGTGAGAGTATTGGGGAGGCAACAGATAATATTTCGTTAATGTTGGGTAAAGATGTTGCATTTGC
>CATLDS010000118.1 GCA_949902685.1 uncultured Christensenellaceae bacterium
ATCGCTTAAGTTTTTTATTTTTTATTAAAAATTATTATTTTTTATATGCAATTTTACTATTTTATAGTATTTTTGATGAATTTTTTAATGATTTTTATTTATATAGATAAAAATTGTACATTATCCTTTATGTATTTAAATACTTTAATATGGCATTCTTCATCCAATATAATTCTAGCAAATAATTTCTTTAAGCTTTCATTATTGACATGATTAATTGCTTCCTTATAATTCGCTATAGCTATATTTTCTGCCTTAATATTTAAGTCAAGCATATCTTTTAATTTCATTGAATAATTAATGCAATTAGTATTGTAGGCATTGCCTTGAGTATCTTCATATTTAGGTACTCCGCCGAACGAAGTGATAGCGTGCATCAACATATCCAAATGCATCATTTCAACTATGGCTATCTCTTCAAAAATGCTAGCCACATCTTCCATCACATTATTTGAAACTACCGATTGATAAATGTATTGTAAGACTGCACTAAGTTCACTAAATCTAGAAGTTGCTTGACTCCTTATTACTGATACTGTACGCGGATCATCTTTAGCATCGACAATCTCGGGATAAGGTAAATTAGACCTTAATTCTAAATCTTTTAAATCCATATTCTTCTCCATAACGACAAAATGTATTGCCCATATTTATTATGAAAAATGGAAATAATATGTTAAAAATTCTTATAAATAATTGTTAAATATATATTAATGTGCTAATATTGTATCAATAATAAATATTATATTAATTTATATTTAGGAGATGAAATGTCAAAGAATAAAAATGCCAAACAGAAGGTAAATACTCATATTACTAGAATTAATCCTAAACCCAATGAGGGCTTGACCTCTGCTCAGGTGAAAAAGCGTACAGAGGAAAATCTACTCAATATTTCTAAAATCAAAACCTCTAAAAGTATATGGAGTATTTTTTCAAAAAATATTTTCACCTTCTTCAATATAACCTGTCTAGTAGTCGCTATCGCTCTCATACAAGTAGGAGCATATACTGATTTGACATTCATGTTGATAGTGGTGTTAAATACCACGATAGGTATCGTGCAAGAAATACGAGCAAAAAAGACAATGGATAAACTATCACTGACTAATTCAAATTTTACCAAGGTCATTCGTGATGGCGAAGAAGAAGAGATATATAAGATCGAAGTGGTTTTAGATGATGTATTGTGCCTAAATCCCGGTATGCAAATCGCATGTGATTCGATTGTACTAGATGGTCAAGTTGAGGTGAATGAAAGTTTACTTACTGGTGAAAGTTTACCAGTAAAAAAGAAAAAGGGAGACACGCTTCTCGGTGGTAGCTTCATCTCAAGTGGTACTTGTAAAGCGAAAGTGAATAAAATCGGTGACGACAACTATATATCTCAACTAAGCGTAAAAGCAAAGACATTCAAGCAAGCAAAGAGTGAATTGCTTACCTCACTACGTACCTTAATACGTATTATCACAATATTCATGATACCTATCGCAATCGTGATGCTATACAATAACTACACATACTACTCTGCAAATCCATCTACAGAATATTCACTAGCATATATGATTATCACAAAAACAAGTGGTTGTATTATCGCAATGATTCCTGCCGGTATGTTCTTACTCACCTCTGTAGCATTGGCAGTGAGTGTGGTACGCCTCGCTAAAAAACGTACCTTAGTCCAAGAACTATATTGTATCGAGATGTTAGCACGAACTAATGTGCTCTGTCTAGATAAGACGGGTACTCTTACTAGTGGCTCAATGAGTGTGAAAGACGTAGTTATGTTATCCACAAAAAAGACAGACAAGGATGTAGACAAGATAATAGCATCAATGGTCGCATCGTTCCATGACGCCAACCATACAGCATTGGCACTAAAATCATATTTCGGTAAGCCTGTATACACAGCGGATAAATCCATGCCCTTCTCCTCCGAGCGAAAGTTCATGGCTTGCAAGTTCAAGCAAACAGGCGCATACAAATTAGGCGCATATGAGTTTGTACTAGATAACCCTAGTGTCGAAGTTAAAAAACTTGCTGAAGAATATTCGATTAAAGGTTATAGAGTGTTACTTCTAGCTGAATGTGACAGCAATTTCTCTAGTACTGGAGCTAAACCTATAGCATTCATACTATTACAAGACAACATTAGAAAGGATGCACCAAAAACTATCGAATGGTTTAAACAAAATGGTGTTGATATTAAAATTATCTCAGGTGATAATCCTGTCACAGTCAGTGAAGTAGCAAGGCGCGTAGGAGTTGATAATTATGATAAATATATTAGCTTATACGGACTTTCTAAAAACGAAGTGATAGAGGCTGCTACTAAATATTCAATATTTGGTCGTGTCAGCCCAGAGCAAAAAGCAACATTAGTTAAAGCACTAAAAATGGAAGGCAAAACAGTTGCCATGACTGGTGATGGAGTTAACGATATATTAGCACTAAAAGAAGCAGACTGCTCTATTGCTATCGCAGCAGGTAGTGACGCAGCGCGTAGCGTCAGTCATCTAGTATTATTAGACAGCAATTTCGGCTCTATGCCAAGCGTAGTCGCAGAAGGTCGTAGAGTGGTAAAT
>CATLDS010000119.1 GCA_949902685.1 uncultured Christensenellaceae bacterium
ATTACAGAAATAGACGGTGTTAAAAAACTTGTATTAACATCAGTTACTCCTAGAGAAAGTCGTATAGTGATTAGATGTTACTCTTTGTTCAATGAGGATTTAGAAGAATATATTGTATTGTACTCACAGTATGGTCTTGATGAGCTAATCATTGAATCATCTAATGTTAATATAATTAATGACGACACTGCAAAATATGAATTATTGACATTTACTGGTGCTAATCCTGTAGTTCTTAATATCAACGCTTTGAACTCATACAATGGTATAACGTTATCAAATATATTTAATGCTAATATAGATGAATACTTGACAATAGATATTAATACTGATGAAACTGATGATAAGATTTTAGATATTGTTAAGACCAATAATTCTAATAGTGAATATTCATTGAAAGTAAGTGATAGTGCAGAGTTTAGTGACAATGCTACGACTATTCTGGTTACATTTACACTTAAGTTCAATGCAAAAGAATATTTTGGTGATAAATATGTTGGAGATAATAATTTCATCGATATCGGTGTAGTGACATTAAAAGTTACGGCTATGAAGTCGGCTAAAGAAGTGGTAATCGTTGGTAGTGAGCCAGTAGTGCCTACTAATACGAATATCTCATTTAAAGCAGATCTTTACACTGGATATGTCAACACGACCGAAGATATTAAACCTATATCGATTACAATCGATAACGGACGAGTTGAATTGAACGAGGAAGGTAAGGATAGTATCGTGCTCACTATGAGTGGGGATGTTGATACACAAGACGAATTACATAAACTTATTACTCGTAGCAATGTTAATTCAATAGTGGAGTTATTTGACTATTACGCTATTAGTTATAGTTTGATGAACAATAATGCAGGATACGAGTACAGTATAGGTTTGAGACTAAAAGATGAACACAATTATCGTTTTATTGAAAATAATGTAGTTATAATCGTGCGTGTTGCAGCGAAGAGTGATGAATCAAAATTCGGTGAGTTTAAGATTACATTTAAACCTGCACCATTGTCTACACTGCGTTTAGCTAACTTCACAGCAACTAAGGTTGCACCAGGTAATAATTACATTAACTTAATTAGCAGTAATACAACAGAAACTTCAATAATCTCTCCGGGCGGATATGGCGGAGTGATGATTATATACTTAGAGCCTAGTTACTCTAATGTTCTTTCTGCGACTCTTACTAGTAGTGAGTTGTTTGTTCCTTCTCTTGGAAGAAATGTACGCATTAGATTTGAACAATTAGTATATAACGCTAAGACAAAGAATTATGAGACTGTATATCCAAGGAACGAAGAGATAGATGGTGGTATTAAACTAGAGAAGGTATCTACTAGAGGTGAGAATGGATATGAATATACAGGTGTAATTTACATACATACCATTCTAGAGAAATTTAGTGGATTAGAAGATAGTATTCGCGTTGATCTTGAAGTATTGACTAGTGACAATGAAGTTAAATCTATATCTAAGACATTGCTCACACAGTTTATTCCAGGAGCACAACTATCATACGATGGTATCTCGGTAGCGGAAAACGAATACATTATCCAACAAGGTAGTAACGGAAATAATGTTAACATTAAAATATATGGTTATCAGTTCAGTGCGAGACCGCAGATATTCTACGAATGGGTAGATGAAGGTATTAATGAAGACATCACTAAATATGTATCTTATTATTTAAGTGATGATATTGAGACCAATGCAGATGGCTCATTCTATATGCCTTTAATATTAAATGTTACCGACAATATACCGGGTGCATTCAAGGTTTATGCTAATATGTCGCTCATTGCAGAAGATGGTCAAATTATTAGTGAGAAGAGTGACGACTTAATATTCCATCCAGTTAAATATGTACTACATCCTAATTCTGCGACATTAGAAGGGGTGAACGATGGCGTATTCAGTATTGCAGAGAACTCTAATAGATATCTAGACTTTATCTTTACTACTGACAGTAAGGCTGATAAATCCAGTGATATTCTCAAGCAGTTAATTTTAGATATCACCAATAACCAAAAAGATAAGGTCGATGAAATAAAATCATTGTTCTCATATCTTGAGGATGGAGAAAGAAAGACATTTGCAGATAGCCGTGATGAGTTTAATGTTGAAGTAGATTTCAATAACTACCGTATCCGCCTAGATGCAAAGAAAGCCATAAAGCTAGATGTTCATTTCAGTGTTCATTATAGGTATACTTTAATTAATGGTAAGTATGAATTACAGTTTGGTACATCTTCAAGCGGTCAGTATGGTAATACACTTGATTATAATTTTAGATTAAATATTTATCCAAGTACTACAGAGGAGCATGCTACTCGTATTACAGATGCAAGTGGCTTATATAACTTAAATGAGGACGAAGACTACATCTTGATGAACGATATAGTTCTAGAGAACTTTACTCCTATTACTACCGCAATCTCAAGTCTTGATGGTAATAATAGAGTGATTACAATCAAGAGTTTTGCAGTATCAGTAGATGCTAGCGAATACGGATTATTCGCACATATTGGGAAATACTCTTCAGCACAAGG
>CATLDS010000120.1 GCA_949902685.1 uncultured Christensenellaceae bacterium
TGGTGGGCCTTCACGGACTTGAACCGCGGACCGACCGGTTATGAGCCGGTTGCTCTAACCAACTGAGCTAAAGGCCCCCATAATGGTCGGGGTGAAGGGACTCGAACCCCCGGCCCCATGATCCCAAATCACGTGCGCTACCAACTGCGCTACACCCCGACGATTACAAGTGTTATTTTACTATAATCGTAACTAATTGTCAATGAATTTTTGTTAATTTTTTTTATTTTTTAGAGCCAACTTGGTATTATTTCAAAACTTTTGCTGTTTAAGTAATACAAATTGCTATCTTTTTTGAATGCAAACGATAAACTATTAGCAGTTAAATGAAATTTTTCATTACTCTCTTTACCATATTTACCATCGCCTACGATAGGATAACCATAATAAGCAATGTGCGCTCTAATTTGATGAGTCTTACCTGTAATTAATTTAGCCTCTAGAAGAGTATTGTCTCCTCTATATTCTATTATATCAAACTCGGTAATGATTGGTTCATACCCGCTTGTTTTTACTTCACTAATCCAAACTTTAGAAATATTAGATACTTTCTTAAGATACACTGTACGTTTTACTTTCTCTATCGCAACTCTACCATGCACTAGTAAGGCATACTTTTTTTCTATACTTTTTCTAGTATTGAAGGCTTCTAGAA
The DNA here is from genome assembly GCA_949902685.1 of uncultured Christensenellaceae bacterium. Taxonomy (GTDB): domain Bacteria; phylum Bacillota; class Clostridia; order Christensenellales; family UBA1242; genus Onthoplasma. The sequence continues at coordinate 656 of CATLDS010000120.1, forward strand.
GTGTTTTTTCGCTCAATTTATTTAGTGCGAATATTACTAATCCTTCGGTATTTCTATCAAGTCTGTGGACTGCTTTTATATTTGGAAATGATTTATTCAATATTGATACCAAATCACGTTCTGTCTCACTTTCAACCTCGATACCTGTTCGTTTATTTACAATCAAAATATTTTCATCTCTATAAACAATAGTGTACCATTCTTGGCTGTCCTTCTCTTGATAAAAGACAGTTATTTTATCTCCTATCTTTAGATTTTGGTTCTCTTTAACTCTAGTATTATTGATTTTGACATCTTTATTATCTAATATTTTCTTCACATCAAAGCGAGAAAGAAAAGGCAGTTCATCAATAACTGCTTTTATCAATTCTTTTTCTTGATTTAATGTAAACTCTAATTTCTGCATTTTAATTATAATACAAATCTCGCATATACTTAGCGCCAATCTCTTGACTATCCAATGCTTCACTTATGACCCATGGTGTAATATTCATTTCTTTCAATACAGCAACGAAATCATCTAAGTTCGGTCTACCCTCTCTACCATCAGGCATATTTTCACCATGTGTGAGATGCTTAATCTCGCCTTTGTCTCCATAATTAATTGTATATGCATGGAAATGGATATAATTAAACTTCTCAGGTATTGCATCTTTAATTTTTTGCAATTTTTCTTTTAATACATCTTTACTATTAATGCTACCAATTTCACGTGCATGAAGATGAGCAATATCAATACATGGATAACAATATTTACATTCACGGCATATCTCTATAATTTCATCTAATGAACCAAGACTAGCGGACTTACCTCCAATCTCTGGGTAAAGTTTGACGTCTCCCATATCAATCTCGCTAGTAAATTCATTGATTGCAGATATTAGTTGCTTAATCGCTACACGTCTTCCCTCAACAGTATTTTCATGTCCTCCACCTGGATGAAAAATGATACGATTAACACCCACAGATTTGGCAAGCTCAATACCGTCTTTCATATTAGATTTACTTCTTCCTACTACTTGATTATTAAGACTACCTAAGTTTATATAATAAGGCGCATGCATAGATAAATAAAAACCTTTATCCTTTTTTTCTGCATATAATTTCTTATTTTCATCACTCATTTTGAAGCCATATGTACATTGTATTTCTACTGCATTAAGTCCACGTTCAGTTAGCCATGGAAAAAGACCTTTTAATTTACCCTTATAATTCGTAGGTACACCTGCGACACCAAAAACAACACTCACCCTTAACTCCTAGATAAAATTTTTAAAGAACTTTTCTCGCAACAATAAATATTTAGCGTTAGAGATACGATAACTATTATCAATACCCTCTTCAAACATTCTGTTGAAATAATTGACGACTTTGCTGTCTTTAAAAATCATTACATTTTGAAGACTAGAATTAATATGCTCTCTATCTAATGTGTAAGAGCCTGTGATAGTATACTCAGAGTCGACAGTGATCGCATTAAATCTAATATAACCATCATAAAGATATACATTTGCGCCCATTAATGCAACTTCTTTAGAATATGCACGTGAAGCGTAATATTTGCTATGTAGATTAGTTTTAAGAGGTACCATTAATTTAACATCAATATTGGAATTGATAGCAAATCTTAATAACGACATTATGCTCTCTGTAGGGATAAACTCTTCTAACTGTATTTGAATAGAGTGCTTAGCAAGAGAAATCGCTTTCACTAATAAAAGTTCGATATCCATATCCACATCATTTGTGACGTACTGTATTTTGCACTCATTAGCATAAGATTCTTGCTTCGGTGCATTGTAATCTAAATATTTTTGGCTTGCAAAAATCACGTCTTTATGCGTAGCAATATCCATATCTTGAACTATGTCACC
>CATLDS010000121.1 GCA_949902685.1 uncultured Christensenellaceae bacterium
TATTTAAGGTCAAAATAGATTCATTCTCTAAATAAGTAATATTTAGATTGCTATAGTACACCAAACTCTTCTTAAACCTTAAATCATGATTAATACCTTCGGTAACATTATTAATCATGTCTAAGACCAAACCAAACTTTCTCTTGAAACTAAAGTCGTACATATTTCTATCACAATAAAAATTAATACTCACATAATTTTTCTTAATATCTTTATTGGTGATTTTAAAGAAGGTTTTGTTCTTAACCTTATAAAATACTAGAGGTAATGTCTCGAAATTCTCTACAGGTAACTTAGATAAAAGATTGTCTATAACCAACCTCTTCACTTTATTAAATTTCAAGGGGCTAGCAATAAAAATCTCGAGATTGTTCGCTACGAAATACTTTTTAACGAATTCTACCACATCCTTAGGTTGAATTTTCTTAACTGTATCTTCTGTACCCAATAATGTGTATTTATCAGTGTCCTCACCATATATATTGTATCCATTAAGATTATATGCAGTCTTACTATATTTATCTCTACTAGAAGCAATCTCTTGTAATACTACAGGCTTTTCTTTCTCAACAGCTTCACTAGAAAATGTAGTTTTAGTTATCATTGTGGCAACTGTATTGATATAGTCACCTAGTTCTTTAGTGAAAATATCACCATAAAAGCAAATCTGTATACCACTCGTATACGCATTCGTGTTAATAAAATCAAAATATTTTTTACTGATTTCATCTTTAGTCATCTCATCCGTACCAGTAAAGAACATATGTTCAGTGAAATGTGCTAATCCCGGAATTTTCTCTACTCTAGCGCCACAACGAAAAACCACTTCTATACTGGTAGAAGGATTAACTTTATTTTTAACATAGTACATTTTAGCACCATGTGGCAAATCTGCAACTCTATATTTATTCATATATAACCTTGAGGGTATTTTAACATACAAAATTTTATATTGTCAAGTTAAAAAATGGAAGATATAATTTATCTCCCATTTAATATACAATTTTTTGACAAAATTTGACGAAATTACTCACTACGTAGAGCTAATACCGGATCCTTTTTGGAAGCAATTTTAGCTGGCAATAAACCTGCTATGAATGTCAAGAATACGCTTATCAATACTAGTACTATTCCTGCTATCCATGGTAGTGATGCGAGTCCTCCTATTCCTGTGAATGCCTTTAATAAGAGGCTTATAGGAATATTGATTAGAATTGTAATAATAATTCCAAATAGTCCACTAGCAAGACCGATAATAAAACTCTCTGCAGTAAATACGCGCTTGACATCTCGTTTGGATGCTCCAATACTTCGCAGTACGCCTATCTCTTTCGTTCGCTCAATAACTGAAATATATGTGATGATACCTATCATTATTGAACTAACTATTAACGACACAGATACGAATGCAACTAGAACATATGTGATAGAAGTGATGATTACGGATACTGTACTCATCACAGTTCCCGCAACATCAGTATATGATATTTCATCTCCGTTCTCTGCCTTCTCATTATATTTCTCGATGAACTTTTGAACTTCACCCTTCGACTCGAAACTCTTGACATATATACGTATACTTGCTGGAGTATCTAGTGATAAGGTAGATAATTTATTATCTCTTACAGCTACGCTATTATTAAAATGATCTACCATAGAGTGAGTAAGTTTATTAAGATACGCTACACCAGTAGAAAGTGAGCCATTATCAATATTATCTTTTAGTCGTACGATACCTGTAATCTTTACAGTATTAGTACAATTAAGGATTGCCTGTTGATAGCACGCTAAATATTTATTCTTATCAGTCTCTTCAAATGTTCTAAAGTCTACCACTTCACCATTAGCCTGCTCTATATAATAATCACTATCATCTAGTATTTTATATTCGGTGCCTATTATGCTATCGTAGTCAATCTTAATCTTAAGAGTATTGCCCTTGACTAATTGTTTGAGCATATTGTCCATATCCTCTTCTTTCAATAGTCCAAGTGCATACAAAACGTATTCGTCAACTTCATTATTTTTATCTAGCACCAACAATGCTTCATTCGCTTCTGTAGGGAAAGTAGAGTTTTCACCTATCAGCTTATATTGCTCATTAATAAGTTTGGTATTATCTATCATTTCATAGAAAATGTCCATATTATGAAACATACTCATCATTGAATTTGACGAACCAGTGCCTAAACTATCAACGTCTAGTCCTAATAATGTAAACGCGAGACCTGCAATTTGTTTTTCTGTGAGTTGAACTTTATGATATGTCTGCAACATATATTTGATTTGGTCTAAGTTCGGCGCATACTTATCCATAAATTCATAATTCGTATTCTCAGTCTCTATTATCTCATAATCAAAATTTGGGTTATTTTCTAATTTATTAATTTGAACGTGCGTTTGGTCTTCAAAGAAATATAATGAATATTTAATAATCATATTAAGTACTGCATTACTATTAGGCTGAACGTTCACACC
>CATLDS010000122.1 GCA_949902685.1 uncultured Christensenellaceae bacterium
GATAGCGAAGACCCACTAAGCGACGGATATTATATCGTATATCAAGATGCAAAAGACCTAAAAATATTAGAAATCTAATCTGGAAAAATAAAAAATCTCTCGCTAGAGAGATTTTTCAAATTAATCAGCTGTTGTAGGATTAAACATAGCTTTTAATTCAGTAACTGCTGTAGCACCAGTAACATTAGTTGATTGTATAGATCTAGCGTCTAAGGTAATTGTAACAGTTGCGTTCATTAATCCGTTGTCGCTATGGTCTTGTCCTTGAGTCCAGTTGTCACTAGCATCAAATACAAAAGCAGTAGTATTTATTATTACTTCACCAGTTTGAGCAACTGCAGTATTAGCATCACTACCGAATATATACACACCTGCTACATCTGTCTTCTTCCAACCATTAGTACCATCTACTGCACATATACTATCTGCGCTAAGACCAAACTTAGCAAGTTCAGTAGGATCTGTAATCTCTGTCTTTGTTTCGTCATCTTTTACAACTTTGAATGTGAATTTAACAGCGATATAGTTACCTGCTGTCTCAGAGGTATCTACTGTCAACTTTAAAGCATTGGCTGCTACTAATTCTTGCTTAGGCATAACATTAGTAACAGTAATATCTGCAAGTGCTGTACCATTAGATAATTTTACGTAACCGGTCGTAAATGTTTTGCTATCTGTCGAAGCAGTAGCAGTGAAGTATGCGTATGCTCCACCGAATGCTAACATAGCCACCATAACTATAGCCATGATGATAATAGCAAAGGTAGACTTAGTCATTTTCTTTGATTTTAACTTTGTCATAATTTCCCCTTTTCTCCTCTATCGAGGTATATAATGTGATTGTCCTCGTCCTATTTAATGCATATCAAGGAACGAGAATATGTATATCAATACAAATAAATTTGCAAATTTATCTGCGAGTAAGTTTTACTCGTATTAAGCAATCTACATCGACCTCGATTACCATTTATATAATCATATTAAATATAGACATTTAAGTCAAATGAATTGTGACAAAATAATAAAAAATAGCAAACTATATTTACATCGTTCGCTATTTTAATTTTTTTATCATTATAGATTATTGGTCTGTATCAGGTTTCCAATCATCTATAAGGTCGTCCACCTCATGTGTGCGATTGTACCATGGAGTCGCCTGTTTCATCACCGACGATAATTCTTTGTATACATTATTAATGTCGTACATTATTAACTTACTTGGATAATCTATCTTAATCATTTTATCTAGATATTCCAAGTACTCTTTAGCTAAGACAAACAAATCATCTCCATCTTGAAAATATGGAAACAATAGGAATATTCCTCCACTACTTGACTCATAGTTATCTTTAACCCTATTAGTTACTCTTCTAATGTCATATGATAATTTCAATATACTATCCATTCGGTCATAAAAATTCATAACTTTATTGATACTCGAATTACTCTTCGCTTCTATGCGCAACTTAGGCTCTACTCGTGATTTAATATCAGCAATATCCGTGGATGTAATACAACCAATTTTTTTCATCAACTTATCATATACTTCTAACGAATCAAGATTTGAGTATATCTCATTTAAACCATGTTGACTATCTATAATTCTAGGTTTAACATATAGATTAAGTTGTCTAGATAGTACTATACATCCGCGATATGCAATCAGTGCATCTTCAATCACATCAAGATTTAAACTTTTTAACCTCTCGTTAAAGAGGAGTGAACTTTTGACAGGTACATCTCCACGCAACCCATGAAACATCATCCAAGCCTCTGCTCCACATGCCTGAACTTTACGCAAAGCAGAATGTTTATTGAATTGAGCAATTATAGAGCGCTCACGATACTTATAGAATTGCCTAACTAATTCTATCTCCGCACGATTTAAATTCTCAATACTCTTATCTATATCCACATTCTTAGATGAGCCGTCCATTGCCCAATCAGGAAAAGAAACTTCTTTTAATTCAAAGTTTGCGATAAATGCACGTGAAAGCAACTTATAAGCAAAATATACTTTATCAGCATATATTCGCATCCTATCCCAATCCCAATATTCACGCGACTGACGAATATATTTATCACGTTTCTCTTCATAATAGTCATCATCGAATTCTCGTGGTAGAGGAACTGGTTTACCCTTCATCTCTGGCTTCGGCTCAGCATTCAATAATTTAGATAGATTGGCTGGTTCGCCCTTCCATTTCGCCGGTGTAACATACTCGTTAGTATCATCGTCTCTCTCCCCACTGGTATAGTAGATATATGACATACTTCCTCCTTATGTATTAGTAATTTATCTAATCAGTTCGTTAATTCTTCCGCCACCTAAACAACAACCATCTGCATCATATAAAACTGCGAACTGTCCAATGGTAACTGCACGTTGTTTATCTTTAAAATCAAGACGTAATGTACGCTCGTCTATATTCGTTATATGTGTTGCTTGATCTGGCTGTCTAAAACGTAACTTAACGT
>CATLDS010000123.1 GCA_949902685.1 uncultured Christensenellaceae bacterium
TGCACTTTGTACATTGTACACTGACTTGATACCATTATACGTCTTAAGAATATTTACATAGAATTTGTGAACTAGATCAACTGCAACGTTATTATTTATTACTTGATAATAACCGCTATCGGTCTTAATTTTGATACTTAATTCAAGTGAAATTTTCTCTGAACTATGCGTGAAATCAATTATCTTATTTGTGCTATTAATCTCACGATTATTGTTGTCCACATCTTTACCTAAAACAAATTCCGCCTCATCGAAATAAATATCTAATTTGCTCTCTAGATTAGTGTAGATAGTAAGTCCACCTATTGAATACTGTGTAATCTTATTTGATAATGGACTGTATCCAAATTCGATTGAACTACCTACAGCACTATTATACTTATCATCGGTATTGAGCGTTGAATCTAGTGCATTGGTAGGATTATAACCAATACTACCGCTATTGTGCACTATGTGAATACCACTAGACACTATAACAAGTATATCTTTAGTCAAATTGTCCGCGTTAACAAATTTGATTGTTAAATCAATATTTTTCTCAATAGTACCTTGTGCAAATTCTAGATACGAGACCTCTCTATCATATACGAATGTGATGTTCTCGTTGATTGTTTGATTTTCGTTAACCAGTGGAAGATTAATTTCTTCACCATTAATATGAATTACTCGATTATAATCGCCTACCAAATCTGCAATCATTAGTCGATTGTTGAACTTTCCTTCACTGAACTCTCCCACTCTAATTGTAGCAGGATTGGTATTAAGAACTAATTTAGGTAGTACAAAGTTAGCACGCAATAATAGTTGTTCGCCAGAAGCGACACTATCTAATGAGTACCAATAATCAATCGTAAACTCTAAGTCTGCATCTGTCACATATCTATTGATAATTATGTTACCATTCTCATCTAGTGTGATGACATTCTCATATTCACTATCAATCTTTAACTCTGCTCTAGCGAGTGAAACATTCTCAACAGTGAAAGGATTGTTAACTAGTTTATCATTAACTGATAACTGACCATTATATATTCCTGTGCCATTAGTTTTATCATTACTCTCAATTACTAGAGGTGCGACATTAATCACTAATGTACCAATATATACAGTCTGCGTACCTTTATATACTAAACCTAAGCGAATAGTAGTGTAATTGTATAAAATTCCTAGAGTGGCATTATTCACAATGTCACCAATATGCACATTTTCCACACCTTCTATGCTGATTTTTGATAGTAAATTATCACTACCAACTAAATCGTATATATCTAAAAGATATATATCAATATTACTTAAATCAGTATTTACATGATAGGTATTGTCAATGAATGCTTGATCTACGATTGTACCTAGTATACCATCGCTAGACTTAAATTCTAATCCATCCACATTCACTCTAGCATTAATTGTAGCAGTAGCATTGGTGTCTATATTACCTATAACACCGCTTTGATTGATTAGATTGACAAAATAATAATCATAGTTACCTGTAGATGTTGCCACTTTGAATATCAAATACATTGATGACCCAGATGTAAATGTTGAATATGGATTGAATGTAATTGTCTTTTCTGCATTATCAATCAAAATCGCACCAGACTGAACGTAACGAATAACATTAGTAGAATTATAATATGCTATCAAACTTATCGTAAAATCGTCATTTATAATAGTATTAAACTTGTCGTAAACTTTGATACGACGGTTGCTTATATCACTATCTTCAGCTAGATTAATCGTTTGATTGAGTACCACCGGCTCATAGCCATGTATTCCTTTCAATGTATATCTAGGATTAGGGTCTAAATCATTATTGCCACCTGGTACATATGTGCCAAGTTCATTACCTGCCTCAGCATCTCTAAATACAAATCTTAAAGTATCTGCATTAGCATCTAGCTGCATATCGTTGAATGGATAATCTGCAACAATTGTCAAAGCATTTAGAATTACAAAGTCATAGTCAAAATCACTATGCACTCCGTCAGTATAGGTCACTGTAAATTTGATACTAACATTATAATCATCACCAGATATAGCATTAAATCTAATATTTAATTCTTTGTTGGTGTCAGTATATCCTCTACCTATAATATCATCGTCTGTAAAGTTACCCTGAACTTCACTAATAATCACTGATGAGATATTATCGTCTCTATCTAAATCCTTGAATAAACCATTAATTAAATCAAAACTCTCACCAGCATATGCCTTAACATCATCTACTCTCGTAGGTTGATATGGCTCGATAGCCACTGACATTTCATCACTACTGATTATTGTATATGTAATGTTATTACTATCCCCTGCTTTAGAGAATGTGAATTTGATACTAGATAATACTACTCTGTGTGAGATATTGTGTGCAATTTCAAACATATCTCCTACTAACGAAATGCCAGATGCCGAATTAAGAGTAACTGTCACTCCAAGCGCCGTATCATAGTACTCTATCTCTACGTCAGTTAATTGGTTA
>CATLDS010000124.1 GCA_949902685.1 uncultured Christensenellaceae bacterium
ACAGAATCCCGCCTCATCCTGCATAATTGAGTCTACCATAGGGAACGATGCAGCAATAGTTGTTGACGGCATACTACGATAGAAAGGCTTCAAAGTATCTATACGATTGACACTAGATGACACGAATGCGTCTACCTGTCTACCAAATAATTCACTATATTTAAAACCATTTTGTTTTAATACATTACGTACTTCTTTACGTTTATCTTCCTCTACACGTAGGTGAATAGACACATCGTATAGTTGTTCATTATTAGTTTTGAGGTCTCTAAGCAATGTGTGTAACGAATCAATATCTGCCTCTTTCTCAATAATTTCGGATGAACGGAAAGTTTTGTCCAATTTAGACTCTTTCTCCATAACCGCTTTATCAATGACTTTCTCGCCCTTCTCTTTATCTACAGGCCAGATATTCATTATTACACGTGTACCCTCTTGATTGAATATAGGATACGCCCATCCGTTACCTACTTCCAGTGGATAGTTAGATACTACCATCTGCTTGTAAGGTTTCTTATCTATCTCGACACGCGCTACTTTAAAGTCCACTTTCTCTGGCATTATCCAACCATTAACCTGACTAGGCGCCAGTCCCTCAATCTCACGTTCCGCATATACTGATTGATAATTGGATTTTAAGAAACTAATTAAATCATCTTCTACTAAGATGTGTGAACTAATAGTATACTGCCCTGTCGCCATATCATTGACCATACCGATAGCGGTATCTTCAAGGTTAACTCTATCTTCACCATACAATACCAAGTAATAATGGTCTTGTAATATAGGCTCTGCCTTAATGGCATTGTTTAGTCTATCTACACGTTCACGGAATATGATTGACCTTGACTCCATCTCGTTGTCATTGTACTGACCCTGCTCGTATAGTTCGTTCAGTAATTCAAATTTTTTATCATCACTGCGCAAGAATTTATCAAATCTCATCGGCTTGACATTCTTAATAATACTAGCACGTTGGAATTGCGATATACGCTTCAGTGCTTTACTGAAAGTCACTATCACCGCATCTTGTGCAGGCTCTTGCATCAAGTCCAATGCCAGCGGATGTATCTCAATTACCATTCCTGCGTAATTACCGAAATCTATATACTTACCGACTTCTACTCCCAAGAATGGAGTGATGTTTTCCATAGGTTTCGCTCTCTTAGGCTTAGTCCCCGGAGTAACTTTAATATATTTTTTACTAAATGCTGTAAATCTCACAATAAGTCCAAGCGAACTATATAGCCTCAAACCCTCATCAATAGGAATATACAAAGATACAGCGATAGCGAGCCAACCACTGAGTGCATACCAGCGGTAATCTGTACCACCGAACACGAATAGCCTGTCCGATGCCGCAATGAATACCGCGAATACACCACAAAGGATGGCGAGTATAATATCGCCTAGTGTAATATTCTTCAAAAACTCGGTCTTGACTCTCGTCTTACCCGGAATATATCTAATCATGTTACCCCTTTGTTTGATTTATTATTTTTTATTTTTATCTTTCGCAACTTGAGTATATTTTGCTGCATTTTTAGAAATTTCGTCCGCTATTTTATTAGAGGTTTCCTTTTGCGTTTGCTTTAATTCTTTTATTGCTTGCTTTAAGTCATTATTAAGAGTAGTAATTGCAGTAGTATCCACTAGAGGTCTAGAGCCTGTAGAAGCAGATTCTTTCACTGCTGTAGATATCGCTGTTGTTAGTGAACTGAAATCAGTTGATCCGCCCAAATCTGCACCAACATTTACAGCCTTAGTCGTAGCCTTTTCTACTCCAACACGAGACTTTTCAAGATTATTTTCAGCCTTTTTAACTTGGTCTGCGGTAGAACTTATCGTTTTTTCCAATTTTCTATAAGCATCAAGATTTTCATTTGCTCTAAGCATTTTACCTCTTGCGTCGTCATCAGCAGCACTTTCAATTTCTGATTGAGTATAATTCCTTCCTCCATGAATACCTGTTATTCCTGTTATCCCTAAATTCTTTTTAAATTGTTCCAATTCATCTTTAGCATCTTTATAAGCCTTTTGAGATTCTTCTAATGTATCTGCCATAGATTCAAATTGCTCTTGTGCGCTCTCAATACTTTTAATTAATTCATTATTCGATTCAAGCCTACCCAAATCTATTTTCAAAGTGCTTGCTGCCTTTTCGTAAATTCCTCTATCTTTTGCCGCTTTGATAATATCTTCGAAATCAGACCCCCAACGATAATCAAATGAATGACCAGGGTCTTCAATACCTTTTCTACGATTCAATGCTTCTTCCAGGTCTTTAATTAATTGTTTAGTATCATCGTCAAATTTTAATTCATCCCTTTTTGATTTCGAAGCATCCTTAAATGTCCCAACTATATTTTTGCCTTTTTCACCTGTATACAAGTCCCCCATTCCTAAACTATCCAATGATAAATGGGCAATTCCTTTACCTAAATCACCGAAGAACGAAGCAGCACCTGCTC
>CATLDS010000125.1 GCA_949902685.1 uncultured Christensenellaceae bacterium
CTCAACGAGGATGAAGTATCCCGTATCGCAAAGGCATTTAGTGGCATTGCAAGACGATATGAACTAGAACTCGTTACGTGTGCTGAAAATGTTGATTTATCGGACTTTGGCATTGGCCACGGACACTGTATAGATCCTGAGTTGATAGAGCGTATTTGTGGTTATAATTTGGATGTCAGGAAAGATAAGAATCAAAGGAAAGAATGTGGCTGTGTAGAAAGTATTGATATTGGGGCTTACAATACCTGTTGCCACGGATGTGCCTATTGTTATGCAAATTTCAATAATGAAAAGGTACGACAACAAAGTAGTCTACATATTAAAACTTCAAGTCTTCTCTCTGGAGAACTACATGAGGATGATATTGTAAAGGAGAGGAAAGTGGTTTCTCTTAAATCCAAAGGATTATTTTGACTTGCGCCCTGACTTGGGGGCTGACTTAGGGGTTGTCCCCCAAGTCAGCACCTAAGATTATGTTTTTCTTTTCATCAGCCCATATATAGTTAAGTTTAGTTCATCGGGCGTATATATAGCCCGAACCAAACCGACTGATTACAATTATCCACGACGGTGCCAAATGTGGGTAAAAAATATGCGATTAGATAGGCACTCTCGTATACCTCATCTACAAATAATCCACCATCACGCATAATGAGAAGTTTGTAAGAGATTATATCCGTTAAATTTCATTTTTTAGAATTCCAACAGTATAACTTAGTCTTTTGCGTGAAAAAATCACGCAAAATTTGTGTGGTCCAATTTTTTTAGTAATTTTGCAGGCAAAAAAGGACTATGAGATGATTGAATCATTCACCATAAAGAATTATCTATGCTACCGAGAGGAAACAGAGTTCTCTTTCCTTGCTTCAAAGAAAGAAGGTAGCAAAAAAAGTTTACCACCATCTTGGTATAAAGAGATTGATGGTAAACGTATTCTTCGTTTACTCATTTGCGTAGGGCTTAATGGCTCAGGAAAGACCAAAATGTTCTCCGCTCTTAGATATTTACGAACATTAGCAATAAGTCGACCTTCCAAACCTTCTGAGAAACCGATTTTTAGGCCATTCCTTTTGGACAATTACTCGTTTAAGAATCCTACGGAATTGCAATTAACATACTATGTTAACGAGACACGTTATAAGTATCGTATTAAAGTTTCCAATGAACGCATAGAGGAAGAAGAATTAGTAATTAAGGGTAATAGATCTTGTCGGGTATATTTAAGGACTCATGACACTAAAACCGATAAAGTTCAAATAGTTTATGGGAATGGTTGCGATTTATCCAAAAACGACAGGCACGATCTTGAGATTAATACGGTAGCAAACTCCACTGTACTTTCTAGTTTTGCTTATCTAAATCTCGAGAGTAAGATTTTATCTGCTAATTTGTACTATTTTGAAGATAAAATAAGCTATGTAAAAAAAGGTGATAAGAGTCTAGCAGATAAACTAAAAACAGATGATAGAGAAAAGGATGCTTTAATTAAGAAAATGATTCTTCGACTTCTTAAAGATGTAAATACTAATATCTGCGATTATGAAGTAGAAGAAGCAACTTTAAATATATCCGAACTAGAATCTCATGGAGCTCCGGTCGCATTGATTAAGGCAATGAGAGAGCAATATCCTTCAGGTGTGATTGTCCATAAGAATTTGAAGTTTATACATTCAACAAGTGAATGTCGTAAAGCTTTAGATTCTGAAGTGGAGTCACTAGGCACTATGAACATAATACGCTTGTTAGTGGTGTTGTTTGATATTATCCTTGGAAAGAAATCAACCACTGTTGATGAGGTAGAATCGGGCATTCATACAAAAGCTTTAGAGTTCATTTTAAAAATGTATCTCTCTTTAGCTAAAGATTGTCAGTTAATTGTTGCAACTCATGACTTACATATTTTAAATTCATCTTTTTTACGCAAAGATGCTGTTAGGCTCTTCAAAAAAATGGAAACTGGAGCGATTTCAGTTAAACGCCCCGAGTATATCCATAATACGGTTAGTTTCTTCAGAACTTACTATAGGGAGGTCGCTCCTGAAATTGACAGTATCATCAGTCAATTGTCGATTTTTGAAGATTACGAAAGAGATCTTTTCGGAGAATAAGATATAATATGCAATTGTAGCACATAAGGAGGTGTCAGAAAACACCTCCTTATGTGCTATTAAAAGGATGCTTGAGCGTGAAATATACACTGAAATGAGATTTGTTGATAGGTTTAACTGATGCTGCCGTGGTTATTTCCGTGATTTTTTCACGTTTTTTATTTGGCAATTAAGAAACTTTTGGCTAATTTTGCAGCGTTGACTCGAAATTAAAACCCTGGCTAATGGACCAGAGAGTTGACATTCTTTATTATGAGTGATTTTTACTATGTAAACAAAATTGCCCAACCGACGGGT
>CATLDS010000126.1 GCA_949902685.1 uncultured Christensenellaceae bacterium
ATCTAAGTGGTCTTTAGTAATATTGCTAAGACCAACTACATCATAATAAATATTATCAATCTTATTCAGCGCTATTGCGTGAGCACTTACTTCCATTACGCAATATTCACACGCATTATTCTCCATATCTTTTATCAGTTTGTGTAGTTCGATAGGATCTGGAGTCGTCAAACTAGATGGAAGAAGTAAACTATTGATATATACTCCTTCCGTACCTATTAATCCTACTTTTTTACCCAACTTAGTTAAAATCTCTCTAATTAAAAAGGTCGTAGTTGTCTTACCATTAGTACCTGTAATACCTATAAATTTCATCTTTGATTTATAAGTCTCAAAGAAAATCGAACTAATATATGACATAGTTGCACGAACATTCTCAACTAATATTTGAGGTACAGGTATATCTAAAAATCTCTCCACGACTAAACAAACAGCGCCATTTTGTACACTTTTTTCTGCAAAATCGTGTCAATCATTTTTCAAACCCTTAATACAAAAATACATTCCCTTATTGACACGTTCTTCACTATTACAAGTTAGAGAATCGATATCAATATCCTGATAATATTTAATACCAGTAAATTTTAGATTTGAGATAATATCATATAATTTCATATTTTAACCCCTCTTGTGTAATTTATCATCAAATTTATCAATATTAACTACACGAACAAAAATAGACAAAATGATTTAATTTGTGATTAAATACACTATTTCTCCACTATATAGCATCGTCCCTTTAGGTGGTAACTGCTCTACTACATACTCACCTTCTCCATCGAACAATGTCATTAAACCTAGTTTCCTAAGTTCTGCACACGCATAAGATAAACTCATCCCAACAACATACGGCATCTCAATAGTAGGCGTATTATCTAATTGTGTACTGTCTGTAGGAATAGTTGCTTTTGTCTCAAATATTGATTTAAATACATTTTGACCTATTGGTTTCGCAACTACACCACCGTAATATGCACCATTAGATGGTTCATTGACACATACTACTAAGACATATTTTGGATTGCTTGCAGGATATGTACCAATATAACTGGATATATATTTACCTGTAGCAATTTTTCCATTCTCATCATATTTCTGTGCCGTACCTGTCTTACCTCCCACATCATAACCTGCAACGAAAGTATAATCTCCCTCACTATTAACATTATTAGCAAGCATCATATTCACAGTGGACACAACTTCTTCTTTAAGTTTAATCTTGGATTTAGACGGTTTATATGAATATAAGTTCTCTCCCTCTAACTCTAGATTATCTAAAATATGAGGAGTGGTAGAATATCCTGTTGTAATTTTGGCATATACATTAGCCATCTGTAGTTGAGTTACCGCCACCGCATGACCAAATCCTATACGTGCCAAATCAACATTTCTAACATTCTCTTTAGGCATGACTATTCCGCTCGATTCACTAAAAATATCCACTCCAGTCTTTTGACCTATACCAAAGTAATTAAGATATTCATAGTATTTATCTATCCCAAGACGCAATGCTAAATTGACGAAAACACAGTTACAACTATTTTTAAACGCATCTAATAATGTGAGGCTACCATGTCCCACTGTTCTCCAACACTTGATTGTCTCTCCATCTACTGTAGTTCTACCCCCACAATAGAAATGTTCATCAATATTAGTTAATCCCTCATTGAGTGCTGCTGCTAGTGTTATAAGTTTAAATGTACTACCCGGCTCGTACACATCAACCACAGTAGAATTTTTACTCATTGTCTGTAAAGCCTGTATATCGTTACGCGGTACGTTATTTAAATCAAAACTAGGTAGACAACTCATAGACTTAATTCCACCCGTCTCGGCATCAAGAATGATACCACTTACACTTAAAGCCTTATGTTCATCATATGCTTTCTTTAGTTCTCGTTCTAGTATTGATTGCATTTGCACATCTATTGTAGTAGTTATATTCGCTCCCGGCACACTAGGAATATAATAACCTAGCGAATTCTCTATCTCTTTTCCCTGAGCATTGGTTTGAGTGAGAGATTTTCCGTCCACACCTTTTAGATATTTATCATAATAACTTTCTAATCCTGCTTGTCCTATATTATCTATGGTACAATATCCTAGTACTTGTGTTAGAAGATTAGAGTACGGGTACACACGAGCAACATTTTGAGATAGATATACGCCTTTGTATTTAGTTAGTTGAAGTGCTAATTTTTCATCTACTTGCATTTTGACAAGTATCTCACTAAGTTTAGTATTCGTCACTTTTTTATACGCGGTATCATAATCTACCCCTAATAGATTATGAATTTCATTAGCAAGTGCGGTAGGTTCACTGACATTTCTTGCACGCACATATACATCATATGTTGTAATAGTGGTAGCGAGACTAACACCCGAGCA
>CATLDS010000127.1 GCA_949902685.1 uncultured Christensenellaceae bacterium
AATCACCATATTTTTATTTAATTCTTCTATTTTTAATTAATTTGTAATATATTGTTTTATATTTTTTTTACGTATTAATTTATTCATAAAATAGCGCCATTCACTATATATTACATAGACGGGAGGTCTTATGGAAAATAACGATACCATAAAAATTACATATGCTAAAAATTTAAATAAAATCAATTTTAGTTCTATACTTAGCGTTCCAATTGATGCGAATGTAAATATCAAAACAGTTCTAGATGTATGTAGTTATATTTATGATGAAAAGGTTGAATGCGGGTCAGGTAAAGCTATTGTATCGGGTAAAATAGGTGTGAAAGTCCTATATATTGATATGGATAATATTACCAATACTATTACAGATACACAAAATTTCAGTGAGTCATTCGTTGACAGCAGTATATCATCCGATTCGTTCATTAATTGCGCTAACACTAACATCCTAAGTTCAGTCTTATCTAGTGACAGTACCTTGAAGATTAATTGCGATATTAGTTGCGAGCCTGTGCTATACTTAAATCTCGCTCTACCTAATAACCTTAATAGCATTGAGAATATGATTGTCAAAAAGAGTGAGATTGAGACTTGTTCAATCGCAAACACAGTTAACACTAATTTTGAGTACACAGTCAATCTTGATAGCAAGGATAAAATAGCGAAAATCTTAAGTTACAACGCACACTTCGCTCCTGTTAGCGTCACCTCATACGATGAATATGCGGTGGTAGAAGGTAAATTGTATTCTAGACTTATGTTTGAATATAACAAAGACGGCGAGACAGAGATAAAAGAACTATGCGAAATATCTGTAGTCAAGAATGAAGTACAGATACCTGGACTAAATAGAGAAAATTCACTAGACCTTGCATTCAAACTTGATTGCTCTAAAGAGATTATATCGACCGAGATTGAAGATGATCATAGTGTAATCTCAGTACAGCACACTATTAACGTGTGTGGTGTCAGCATGAAAAATATATCAATAGATGTAGTGGATGACTTATATAGTACAGATAATGAAATTCAACTCAATATGACCAATAGAGAATATAATAAAACTTTAACTTGTGACAGAGTAGAAGATACAGTATCTGGAGAAATTGCATTGCAGGCTGAAGAAAGCGCTATCGATTTAGTACTCGCCAACCTTAACATCAAGCCAGAAATCACTAATACTTATATTAAAGATGAATGTCTGTATGTAGAGGGTCTAATTAGTTCCAATGTCATATATATAGATGAGAACAAAGAGACTAAATGTCGTGCTACTGAGATCCCTTTCGTAATTAATACAAAGATTAAATTAGAAAGATTGGATTGCTATAGATCTTGTATCTCAGTTACTGACTGCCGTGTTAAAGCTAAACGTGGTACAATACTCGAACTAGAGTATGCTGTATCAGTAATGATTTACACTTACCAAAAAGAAAGTAGAGAGATAATTGATAATATCTCTATCGGCAAAGCAATAGACTTCTCTCAATACGACTATCAAATATATCTCGGTAAACCTAACGAAAGTATGTGGGAATTGTGCAAGCGTATCAAATGCTCTCCTGAAGATGTCGCAAGATACAATAAAAACTTACCATTAGTAATGGAAGGCGGAGAGAAGGTCATCATCAAACGCTAAAAAAAGAGGCTTAACGCCTCTTTTTATAAATCTAATGCTTCAGTAATTTTTTCGCTAATATAATGACCCGCACTTTTAATATCTACGCGCTTATTTACAATATCATTAACTGCTTCTGTGATAGGCATACGTATCTGCATTTCATTATTTACCCGTTCATTATAACGTTTTTTCAATAATAGTAACGCCTCCGCTGTTTTAACACCTTCTACTGAGCCAACATCAATGTAATTACTTAATACCTTTTCATTAAGTGTCTTTTTCTCTGCTATAAGTCGACCAAATCTCAAATTTTTGCTATTATGATCAAATAGTGTCGCTTGGAAATCACCCAAGAATGCTAGACCAAACGCAGTATCAGGATTACCACCCATAGAGTCGATGAATTTACCTATCTCTTTAACTGACGCTGGCATCAATGGGCCTTTTTTCTGCTCATAGCCACTACCCTCAAGTATACCTGCAGCAATACCTATTACGTTTTTAGCCGCAGCACCAATCTCCGAACCAATAATATCGTTAGAATGAGTGATATCTACAAAGTGTGGATTAGAGAAATTATTAACTAAATTCTTTGCAAATGTCCTATTGTAAGCCGAGATAACCATATTAGTAGGTTGACCGCTTACAAACGATTGGACATGTCCTGGACCAACCCAAACAGCTATGTTGTTTCGCTTAACTCCAGCATCTATTAGGATCTCACTAAGTCTCCTACCCGTACTAG
>CATLDS010000128.1 GCA_949902685.1 uncultured Christensenellaceae bacterium
ATATGTAAACATTTCGATATGCTAACTGACATACCAAAAACAGTGCTTGATTACATCAATACTGAAATAAAATATGAAGGTTATATTAAAAACGAAAACGAACAAATCAATAAATTAAAAAAGACAGACAATATTGCACTTCCAGATATTGACTACTCATTAATATCTGGATTACGTCTTGAGGCTAGACAAAAATTAAACCGATTTAAACCCGCTACTCTCGGCTCAGCCAAACGGATAGATGGAGTCAGTCCAAGCGACATTAATGTATTGCTAGTTTATCTAAAACTAAAAGGTATTATTTAATCTCATAAAAGAGGAGTGCCATGAAAATTACCCAAGAACAAGCTAAATTATTTGATAATAATTGTAAAGAAATCTATGCACATGGTTTCGTTCAGTTTTTAAAAGAAACTAAAATTCATGGTACACCTTTTATAGATATTATTAGTGAAATAGGCGCAAATTTAACTGTTAATCATTCTACTCCTTCCCCGAAAATCAAAATGTCTGTAGAAGAAATGGAATTATTGGTAATAGAGTTTTTTGCCTCGTTGTCTAAAGATTTAGGCAATAAAGTTAAATTTATGTTTTCAAGAAATAATCCTGACTATCATATTCAGTATGAAAATGTAAAAAGAGAAGATAAACGTTCACCTAGTGTAGCTCATCACAACAAAAACTCATATCTGGATTTTACAATGATTATTCATGGGGACTATTGTATGGATGATTTAATCTCGCTAGCACATGAGTCAAGTCATGCTATAAGTTCTCATCACTTGCATACTCTAGAATTAATTAAAAATAATGCGTTAGATAATGAAATTAATGCTTATCATAACAAAAGGTTTAACCCTATTTTTGACAGTGTAGGAGAGATAGAGAGTCATATTATCGAAGAACTTTTCTTAAAATTTCTCAGTGAGAAAAATATCATAGATTATAATTTCATCTTGGATTATAGAAACAACAAACTTATAAGTATGTTAAACAATATCAATACTGTTACAGAAGAGTACGACATTATATCTAGACTTCCTTGCCCTATTACTTGCGATAGTTTGAATAATTTAGTATATGAGTTGCAGTCCAATAATAACAAAACATTACTAAGACGCGGAGAAGAGATGTTAGTAGATAAGCCTCTTTCTAAGCATCGTTTTAGATACATAATTGCTCAAATTATCGCAACCTCTTGGATTGAAACGTGTGACAAACAAGATAAAATCACAAAAAAGAAAATGTTAAAGACTTATGAAAAATATCTAAACAATACCCACGATTTAGATATTTGCAAGGCTTGCGAATTTTTATTAGATGAAAATTTAGAGAATACTATACAAGATTTTCTTCAAAATTTAAAAGATAACAAGGTTAATTTATAGTATGGAAAAACAACTAGACTTACTTAAATTACATAAAGACGAATTTGATATTTACTATCAAGAACTTATTTCATATAATGAGAAAGTTAATCTTACTGCAATTACCGATTATAATGAAGTGTATATCAAACATTTCTTAGATAGTATACTGCCAATCGATGAAATAAAGTTAAATGCCAGCATAATAGATATCGGTACAGGTGCAGGCTTTCCTAGTCTACCTATTAAAATTGTCCGCCCAGACATAAAACTTACTATGGTGGATAGCCTAAATAAACGTGTCACTTTCTTAAATCAAATATGTAAAAAATTAAATATCAAATCAACCAACGTTCACTCACGAGCAGAAGATTTTGCTAAACTTAATCGTGAAAGATATGATATTGCTGTCGCTCGAGCAGTGGCGAGATTAAATACTCTACTAGAATACTTGCTACCTTTAGTTAAAGTAGGAGGATTAGTACTTGCATATAAAGGGACAAGTTCAATTGATGAGTTAGATGAAGCAAAATCCGCACTGTCAATACTAGGTGGAGAATATGTCAAAACTTTAAATTTTAATCTACCTAATAATTTAGGAGAACGTAATGTGATTGTAATCAAGAAAGTCAAGCCAACACCAAGTAAATATCCTAGAGATAAAAATCAACCTAAACTTAACCCAATAAAATAGAGACACTTATTTTGGTGTCTCTATTTCCAATCATGAGAGTTATATTTTTCATTTACAGTTCTTTCTAGATCTTCAATTTCTTTACGTAACACTAACTTTTTCTCTTGTATTACTTTAGGATCTTCTAAATCTCTTAACTCCTTTCTCTTCTTCTGTATCTCTTCTGTACATTTCTTTATTAAATTAGCATAATAGTTTCTTTCTCTATTACGTATCAATGTCCAAAAAATTTCTATAGTTTTAGGATAATCAAAACCTATACCTTTTATTAACTTACCGCTAAGCATTACTCCAT
>CATLDS010000129.1 GCA_949902685.1 uncultured Christensenellaceae bacterium
TATTCAAATAGGAAAAGAGTTGACCAAAGGTCTTGGTGCTGGCGCTAATCCAGATATGGGTAGAGCGGCAGCAGAAGAGAGTAAAGAAGAACTTATCCGTATGTTGCAAGGAAGCAACTTGGTATTCATTACTACAGGAATGGGTGGTGGTACTGGTAGTGGTGCGGCTCCAGTGGTAGCCAAACTTGCTAAGGATATGGGTATTTTAACCATTGGTGTAGTAACTAAACCATTTAGATTTGAGGGGCCTAAACGTGCAGCCAATGCAGATAAAGCTATCCAAGAGATGAGAAAATATGTTGATTCTCTAGTAATAATCCCTAATGAGAAACTATACTCAATACTCAAAAAGGATGTGCCATTCATGGATGCATTTAGATATGCAGATGATGTGCTACGTCAAGCGATACAGGGTGTCAGTGAATTGATTGCTGTACCAGGATTAATTAATCTAGACTTCGCAGATGTGTCTACTATAATGAAAGATAAGGGAATAGCACACATGGGTATTGGTAAAGGTCGAGGAGCCAATAAGACTATTGAGGCAGTACGACAGGCTGTGACTAGTCAGTTACTCGAGACAAGTATTGAAGGTGCATCTGGTATACTTATCAATATTACTGGTGGTAGAGATTTAACTTTGTCAGAGGTGTACGAAGCAGTTGACCTTGTACGTGATGTTGCGGATAAAGATTGTAATATTATTTTCGGTGCACGTATCAATAATGATGCTAGTGGAGAGACTGCAATTACTGTTATCGCTACAGGTTTTGGTGGTAATAATGAAGCTAGACAAGTAGAAGTGCCAGAATTTAAGGATAATAGAGCGGATTTTAAACCTTTTGTAGAACCAGTTCAAGAAGAGGTTGAACAGCCAGAATTCGAGCCTGAGGTAGAAGAGCAAGTAGAGGAAGAGGAACAGCCACAGGATACAGTGGAAGATATCTCTATTAGAAGTAAAAAGCCATTCTTAGATGATGACGATCTTCCTCCATTCTTACGTAAGTTGAGAAGATAATTATGTTATTAAAAAAGACCTATCAAGGTCTTTTTTTGTATATTAAACTAAATTTATAGTTTAGCGATAGATTTTGTTCATCAACTTTTCAAATAATGCTACTGCAAAATACATTAATGATGCCAATATACATAGTATTACAGTCGATGTCATCACTAGGTTAAGATTGAATACTTGACCGCCGTAAATCAGTAGATAACCAAGTCCGGCTTTACTTACCAAGTATTCTCCCATTATTGCGCCAATCCAGCTTAAGCCTACATTGATTTTTAATGTAGCAACTATATCTTTGAGAGAATTGGGGAGAATAAGCTTTAGAAATATTTGTATTTTGTTAGCGCCTAGGGATTTTGCCAATGCAATTAATTGCTTGTCGCAACTAGTGAATGAATTAAGTATATTCATAATAGTAACTATTATTACGATTAGAATACACATGAATATTATAGCTTTACTGCCTGCGCCGAACCATATGATAATGATAGGCCCAAGGGCAATTTTTGGTAACGAATTCAATACTACTAGATAAGGTTCACTTACTTTCCTTAAAAAGTTGCTATACCACAATACGAATGCTACCAAGAAGCCAACGCCCGTTGCGATTAAGAAACCAATTATAGTTTCTAGTAAAGTTATTTGAGCGTGATAAAATAATTCTCCACTAGACCATAATTCACCCATGGTTTTCATTATTCTAGACGGGCTAGAAAAGAAGAATGAACTGATAATTCCCGTATTTGCTAATACTTCCCACGCCAGCAAGAAAATTAGTAGAATAGAAATTTGGGTAATTAATATTAGGATATTTTTAGTATGATATTTTCTTAGATAATCATAATGTGATTTACTGAATTTTTTCGATTTTTTCATTTTGTATTTCCTGCCATATGGTGTCGAATAGTTGCTTTGCCTTGTCAGTTTTTCGTCTATCAAAAGGTGTCAAATTTCTGTCAAAATCAAGTGTATGAATTGCTTTAATTTTTCCTGGTCTAGTAGATAGTACGATTATTCTATCCGACATACTAATAGCTTCATAGATATCGTGAGTAACTAGAATTGCAGTTTTTTTCTCTTTTTTTATGATGTCGAATATATGGTCACATAGTTCGAGTCTAGTTTGATAGTCAAGGGCGGAGAAGGGTTCATCTAGCAATAATAGTTCTGGCTGAAGAGCGAGAGTTCTTATTAGTGCTACACGTTGTCTCATACCTCCACTTAGTTCACTAGGATGTTTCTTTAAGAAATCTTTGAGTCCATATTTTTCGGCAAGACTGACAGCATATTCTTTACGCTCTTTATTACTGATAT
>CATLDS010000130.1 GCA_949902685.1 uncultured Christensenellaceae bacterium
TTAGGCTGAACGTTCACACCCGTCTTAGTATAGAACTCTAGATTGATGTCGTAAGTATATTTAATGGCTGTCACGTTATCCTCGAGTTCATCATAATGTTCATCAATGTAGTGGTAGAACTTATTTAAATTATTAGAACTAAGACTATTACCTATACTACTGATTACACTAGATATACTATCTTTAGGATATACTGCATCTTTATCATGATCAACATTCTCACTAGTACTATCATCTAAGAACATAGATGTAATCACAGAACTAAAATCAACGCTTTTCGCATTCACCGTGATTGGATATGTAGATAGTGCATCCTCTTGCATTCTATTGACATATGTAGAAAATCCACTAGATATAGACAATACTAAGGCTATACCTATGATACCTATAGAACCTGCGAACGCAATTAATATCGTCCTCGCTTTTTTAGTAAGTATATTTTTGAAACTTAATGATAATGCCGTCCAGAAGGACATCGATTTCTTCTTCTCAGTCTTTTTAAATGACGTTGCATTCTGCTCTTTCTCACACGCCTCTTTATGTGCTTTAATCTCCGCATTAGATTGTTCACTGGTATATGGCTTGCTATCCTCTACCAACTCTCCGTCAAGTAAACGTATAATACGGTTAGAATATGTTTCTGCCAACTCTGGATTATGTGTAACCATAATGACAAGTCTATCCTTGCTCACTTCTTTTAATAAGTCCATAATCTGCACACTGGTTTTACTATCCAATGCTCCAGTAGGCTCGTCTGCCAAAATTATCTCGGGATCATTAACTAAAGCACGTGCTATTGCTACTCTCTGCATCTGGCCACCTGAGAGTTGATTGGGTTTAGATTTTAATTTATCTCCCAAACCTACTTTTGAAAGTACTTCTTTTGCTCTAGCCTTCCTCTCGAATGGTTTGATACCACTAAGTGTGAGAGCCAATTCCACATTCTCAAGAATTGTTTGATGAGGGATTAGATTATAACTCTGGAATACAAAACCAACCCTATGATTACGATAATTATCCCAATCTTTGTCCTTAAATTCTTTAGTAGACTTACCCTCGATAATTAAATCACCACTGGTGTATCTATCCAATCCACCTATAATATTTAATAGGGTAGTCTTACCGCAACCAGATGGTCCTAATATAGATACGAACTCATTGCGTCTAAAACACATGCTGACACCCTTCAGTGCATCAACCTTTTGATCCTTTAACACATAGTCTTTCTTGATATTGCTAATCTCTAACATAATATCTCCTACTCTTCCATTGCCTTTTTGACACCTAGCATTAACTTATTCATCAAATTCTGCATTTGTTCTTTCTCTTCAGGAGAAAAATCTATGTACACTTTCTCCATGAACTTGTCCAGATTTGCCTTAAAATCGTGTGCGACCTGTCTACCTAGGGCTGTCAACTCTAGTTTGAACTTGCGTTCACCATCCAATTTCGCGACAATCTCCCTATCAATCAAGTCATGTACTACTCTAGTGGTATTGGCCTTGTCTACTCCAATTATTCTAGTCAATTCACTCATAGTTAGTTGTCCATGTATAAATAAATTCCTGATATACATGGCGTGAAAATGAGTGAGTCCATATTGTAATAGTAACTCATCCTCTTTCTTACGTAAATGTTTCATAATACTTAGAACTGTGGTTCTAAAATCTAATGATGTCTGCTCTTTTTTCATATTTATATAATACTATAATTTGGTTGAGTAGTCAACTAATATATTGTTTGTTTTTGTCTAGATATGAAAAAAGGAAGGATAATCTTCCTTTTTAATTTTTCTTCCTACCTATTGTTGTATTATCTTTTTTTCTATTCTGGAGGACCTTCACTGGATGAGGCTTATCCTGATAACGATAATCTTGACCGAAAGTATCAATCGCTTTTTTAATAACCATATGGCTAGCCACATTCTTCTCATCTGTAATGACTTCGTTTTGATACAAGAAGAAATCAGCATTATCTTTTAATTTCATTATATCGATATATCCTTGGCGATTGCCAGTAAGCGTAATTGTACGCTCTAATACATCTCTTACATATTCTTTGTTAGTGCCAAGTTTGAGAAGTTTTGGAAATTCCCCAGTAGAGATTACGCTAGAAACTTTCTTCTCATCATATTTTTCAAATAACATACAAGCGATTTTTAGATGAGCACATTCCATCTCGTAGAAATGTTGCCATATAGCACGAATATTTTTGTCTTCCTCTTCCTCGAACGCACTATAGTATAAATATGCCTCAGTATACTCGTGTAGTACCCACTGCTCTAGCCAAGTACATGTTGGGT
>CATLDS010000131.1 GCA_949902685.1 uncultured Christensenellaceae bacterium
ATTGAATATCCCTAGCAAGCAAGTAGACAATACATTGCAAGCAATTAAGAAAAAACTTCGCACTATAGGAGGAGAGATTTAATGCATTTAGCGCTTTATAGAGAATTTCGACCTAAGAATTTTGATGAGATAGTAGGGCAAGATTATATTGTGAGAACATTAAAAAATCAAATTAAGTTAGATAGGTTATCTCATGCTTATTTGTTTTGTGGTCCACGTGGTACAGGTAAGACTAGTACAGCGAAGATTTTTGCACGTGCTGTTAATTGTACACATTCAATAGACGGCAATCCTTGCGATATGTGCGCAGAATGTGTAGCATTGAGTGAACCGAATACTGATATATTCGAGATCGATGCTGCGTCTAATAATAGGGTAGAAGAGATACGTGATTTACGGGAAAAGGTAGGTTACCCTCCACTTATTGGTAAGTACAAAGTATACATTATAGATGAAGTGCATATGCTCACAGATAGTGCGTTTAATGCGTTGCTTAAGACACTAGAAGAGCCACCTAAGCATGTTATATTTATATTAGCCACGACAGAATTACACAAATTACCTGCCACAATTCTATCTCGTTGTATGAGATTTGATTTTAAATTGCTGGCTATAAATGTATTAGTAGAACATTTAAAGAATGTATTTGATAAAAAATCTATTCAATATGATGAGAAGAGTCTACATTTAATAGCCAAGGCTGGTGAAGGTAGCGTGCGTGATATGTTGTCTATTGCTGATAGTGTGGCATCTTTTAGTGATAATAAGATAGATTATGAATCTGCTGAGAGAGTGATAGGATTATCTAATAAAGATAGTATTAAGAATATTCTTAATGCAATAGCAGAGAAAAATGTGGCTAATCTATTTACATCAGTAAAATCAGCGCTTGGCAGTGGTAAAAATATTCAAGTCTTGTGCAAAGAGATGGCAGATTTTATTAAAAATTTGGTGATGATTAAATCTGGTATTGGAGATTATTCTATATTAGATATTTTACCGGGAGAGTATGCGCAGTATTCTTATATGGCATCTCAGTTCGATTTGAATTATCTAAAGACCGCGTTCTCTAAGTTTGCTGAAATTGAACTAGATTTGAAATATAGTATCAATCCAGAGAATTTGTTTGAGTCTGCTTGTCTTGATTTGATTAATTTTGAAGAACGAGCATATGTTCCAGTGAACAAACCAGTTATCAATCCAGTACAATCACAGGTTGAGGTCAAACCTATCGTTACAGAAAAAGAGCAGACAGAGATTGAGAAAGTATGGGGTAATGTACTAATTAAGGTAAAAGAGAGAAATTTATTTGCACTATCAAATGCTCTTACTACTGTTAATAAGGTAGAGAAAATAGCTAATAAACTAATAATTCACACCAATGACCAAGGTAGTTATCAAATGATTGACAATCAAGAACGCATTAGTGTAATATTAAGTCTAGTTAAATTATTCGATGACAGCATTGCGGGAGTAGAAGTTGAATATGATAAAAGTAATGCTTCTAAAAATGATATCAAAGATAGTTTAAAAGAAGTATTTAAAACAAAAATTAAATTTAAAGAATAAAGGAGTTATTTTATGGCATACGGACACGGTGGATTTGGTGGCGGAATGAATATGAATGCACTTATGCAACAGGCTAGGAAGATGCAGGAGCAGATGGAACGTGCTCAGGCAGAACTAGATGAGGCTGAGGTAGTAGGTAAGGCTGGCGGAGAGATGGTAGTAGTCACCATGAATGGTAAAAAAGAGATTAAGTCTATTAAGTTAGATAAGACTGCAGTAGACCCTGACGATGTAGAGATGCTTGAGGATTTAATCATGGTTGCTCTTAAAGATGCTATGGCTAAGGCTGACGAATTATATAAAGATAAGATGGGAGCCATGGGCGGATTAGGCGGTTTGATGTAATGAATCAAATTGACTCAATGGATAGGCTGGTAAATGAATTTTCTAAGCTACCTAGTGTGGGCAAGAAGACTGCACAGAGGTATGCTTACTTTTTGCTAACACTAAGTGAGAGTGAAGTTAATGATTTCGCTACCAGTATGATTGAGGCAAAGAAAAAAATTCATTATTGTAAAGTTTGTGCTAACTTTACTGACAAAGAGTTATGCGATATATGTGCTAAACAGAATAAAGATCCTATTATTTGTGTAGTGAAAGAGCCAAAAGATGTTTCAGCATTAGAAAAAGTGCGTGAATTTAATGGTAGTTATCATGTATTGCATGGAGTTATAAACCCGCTGGAAGGGAAAGGTCCTAATGATATTAACATTCGTTCTCTGCTAGAT
>CATLDS010000132.1 GCA_949902685.1 uncultured Christensenellaceae bacterium
TTAACCCAGTTGGCTGGACTACATAAGCATATCTCAACTATACACATTGCTAATACGAAACCAAGTGTACAAATTGAAGCATATTTAATAAATAACATTGATAGAATCATTACAGCGAACGCAATTAGCGCTACCCACCAATTAATAGCGAGGAATACACCTACAGATGTAGATATACCTTTACCACCTTTAAATTTATAGACCACTGGGAAAATATGACCTAATATCGCGCTAAAGCCCGCCACATATACTGCAATCTCTATATTACATCCAATATAACCAAAAGTAAAATACGCCACTAGACAAGGTACTAATCCTTTCAACATGTCCAGTACAAATGTAAATATTCCCGGCCAGAAACCAAACGCACGCCAAACATTAAGTGTCCCCGGATTACCGCTACCATGCTTAGTAACATCTCCATGTTCTGCCTTGGATATAATGCGAGCAAAATTGATATTGCCAATAAAATAGCTAACTATTCCTAATATTACATAATATAAATACTGCATAAGCTCCTACTATACTGAGTTATCATAACATTATCGTTAGATTTTGGCAAATAAATTTGCATTATAATAATAAAACCCACTTAATAGTGGGTATTATTTCTCATTTTTATTCTTAAATTGCACTTTTATAGGTGTACCCTTGAAGTCGAATGCACGACGCAAACTATTCTCTATATACCTAATGTACGAATTATCTACCAATGTAGCATTATTACAATAAATGGTGAATGTCGGTGGGCAAGTCGCAACTTGTTTACCAAATATAATCTTAAGTTTCTTACCATGTTTCGCTGGTGGCTCAGTCACACTGATAGCGTTAGTTAATACATTATTGAATAATGCCATAGGTACTTCTCGTCTAGCATTAGATAATACATAGTCAACCGTCTCCATAATCTTACCGATATTTTTACCACTCTCACACGATACATATAAGGTGACAAAATATTTCATGAAAGCCAAATCTACTTCAAACTGCTTATCAAATGCTTTCCTCTGCTCTGCTGAGTTCTCAATCAAATCCCATTTATTGACAACAATGATACTTGGTTTACCTTGCTCATGAATTAAGCCCGCTATGCGAACATCCTGCTCAGTAATACCCTCGCTAGCATCTAATACTAAAACAACAACATCTGCTCGCTCTATCGCATTGAGACTGCGTATAACACTGTATCGCTCTATGCTATCTGGCTCTATTTTAGATTTACGTCTAAGTCCCGCAGTATCGATAAGACAATAATCCTTATTATTCCACCTGAACGGACTGTCTATAGCATCTCGTGTAGTACCCGCCACCGAACTAACCACAACTCTATCTTCACCCAGTAGTCGATTAGTAATAGATGATTTGCCAGCATTTGGTTTACCTACTAATGCAATTTTAACAGTATTCTCGTCTGGGTCTTTCTCTACCAACTTAATATTCTTGACTACTTCATCCAATAAGTCGCCTAAACCTTTGCTTTGCTCAGCAGATATGGCGATAGGGTCACCCAGACCCAATTCGTAGAATTCGTAAATCTTCTCTACTTCATTATTGTCTAGTTTATTAACCGCTACGATTTTAGGCGCTTTCGCTCTACGTAGATAGGTAGCCACTTCCATATCTTGTGCAGTAATTCCTTCTCTGCCGTCAACAAATAAGATTATAACATCCGCTAGGTCTATGGCAAGATTGGCTTGCTCAATTATACGCTTGTTAATTTCGTCTTCTTTGTTGAAATCTAGTCCACCAGTATCTACTATCTGGAACTGGTAACCGCACCATTCAGCATTGGCAAAAATCCTATCCCTAGTCACTCCCGGGATATCCTCTACGATACTAATCTTGCTACCTGCTACTTTGTTAAAGAATGTGGACTTGCCTACATTTGGTTTGCCTACAATGGCTACTAATGGTTTTTTCATATGTTTATTATGGCATATTTTATTATTTTTTTCAAGGTATTTTGATACAAATATTTTTCTAGACACACCATAAATTCTCATACATTATTTGAATTAAGTATTGACAACTCTAATATCCCGTGATAATATAAGCGAAACTTTAAAAGTAGCTAATAATTCTACTCTTGCCATGATTATCAGTTCTTTTAAATTTAATAATAAATATAAGGAGTTTTTATGAAAAAAGTTTTTACAGATGAAGCAATAGAAGCATACATCAATGGCAAAGAGGCATTGCGCGTTAAATTTAATGCAGCAGATTTTGATTACGACAATGGATTGATATCTCAGGAAGATTTTTTAATCAAATTAGAGGCAATCTTATCCGCCCTT
>CATLDS010000133.1 GCA_949902685.1 uncultured Christensenellaceae bacterium
TCTCTTCTTTAGGAGTATCTTGAATTTTCTCCATTATGGCTTGGTATGTCTTAGGATCACTGCTGACATTCTCTAAGTCATTACTAACACCCATATTCTTCAAAATTGTAGATAATCTAAGTGCCTTTTGTTCGTCTGGTTTCTCATGCACACGATACACGAATGGCAACTTTAAATCATAATATTTCTTCGCCACGCACTCATTAGCAAGTATCATCAAACTCTCTATTATCTCATGAGCCTCATCTTGCACTCTATTCTCAATACTGATAATCTCTCCCGCCTCATTCTCTAATATAAATGGCTCAGGTAAATTCATGCGTATCTCGCCTCGTGCGAAACGAATAGTTTTCAACTTTTTAGATATATCACGATAAGTCATGATATCGTTATACACATCAGCATACTTCTCTACTAATAACTCGTCACCCTCTAAGATATTCTTAATTTCAGTATAAGTCATGCGGTGTGAACTTTTGATTACACCTTCGACCACTTTGGATGACATAACGCGTGCATTCTTATCAAGATTAATCTCTACAGATAGTACTAATCTATTCACACCTTCACTGAGTGAACATATGCCATTACTCAATTCTTTAGGCAACATTGGTATAACTAGATTAGGGAAGTAAACACTAGTGCCACGACGATATGCCTCTTTATCCAATGGTGAATTCTCTACTACATAATTAGACACATCTGCAATATGCACATACAAGTTATATCCACCATTCTCTAAGCACTCAACAGAAAGTGCGTCATCAAAGTCTCTAGCATCTTCACCATCTATTGTAATCACTCGATGTTCAGTGAAATCAACTCTATTCTTGAAATGTTTTTTATCCACTGTTTGACTTATGGCGCGAGCTGCTGTAAGCGTTGAGTCATCGAACTTCTCTATCAAATCATATGAGCGAATGATAGATAATTGCTCTGCCTTAGGAGTATTTGCCATGCCAAGTATCTCTTCTATCTTGCCATGTACATTGCTGGTCTCTAGCGAATCCATATCTAAAGCAACATAAACTTTCTCATTATTTTTCGCTTTACCAATATCGTCCTTGAATATACGAATTTGAGGTAATCTCTCATCGTCTGGGAAAACCACATTTTTAGATTTTCCAATGACAAGTGTACCTACAATATGTGTCGTATTTCTCTTCAATACACGTACCACCTTGCCCTCAATCTCATCGTCACCCTTTCTACTCGTAATCTCTACCAAACAATCATCACCATCGAATGCACCATTGATAGCAAATGCTGGTATGAAAAAATCATTAAACCCTTCTACTACGGCGAAACCATAACCCTTTTTATTGAGAATTAATTTCGCTTTATATAAACCTTTATCTGCTGAAATGCTAACTTTACCATTCTCTTCTAAAAGTAAATCGCCCGAATGTATGAGAGATACTATCTCATGCTTTAAATCCTCAATCGACCTACCTGTTATAAATTTTAATTGTGTAGCCAATTTATCTATTTTTAAATAAATTAATTTATTGTCTCTAATAATCTTAATAATGTCCATATTTATATTTTAACATTAATACAGAAATATTAAAACAAATTTAATATAAAATAATAAAAAAAAGTGGATGATTTCCACTTTTTAACTTAAAACATTGTAGGTATTTTCAATAGCACAAAGTATAATACAGCGAAGAAAATGACCAAACCTAGTACAATATATACTAATCTAGTGATACGTCCTTCTCTTGAACCAGACTTATTCTGTGAATAATAACTATCTTGATTACCAGTGATAACATTATTAGTCTCACTACCTCCTGTAATCTGCATGAAAACCAACACTATTAGTGTAATGGCAAGTAATGCTAAGATAACTAAACATATTCTCTCAAACACTGGAAAAGAATTGCTAATCCAAGTAGGTACAGTGCCTAATATAAAACTCATATATCCTCCAATAAAACTTATGTATTATAGCATAGAGAGTAAACTTTTACAAGTAATTTTTACTATTTTCTAATGTAAGTCAAGTAGATAATCATCGCAAGCATCACTATAGCTATGATAATTAGACTAACTTTTTCAAACTTCTTCTGTTCACCATTATATATTTTAAAGAACTTCATAACACAAACAAGCACGCCTATTGCCAACGCTACCCACAATGCCATAAACCAGCCTGCATGCATCTCTTGAATAAAATTAACAAATTTATAATAAAATGACATATCTTTATCCTTAGTTTTATTTTATCATTAATACGACTTATTGTCA
>CATLDS010000134.1 GCA_949902685.1 uncultured Christensenellaceae bacterium
CGCTTAGTGGGTCTTCGCTATCTAGTGGTAACCATTGATAGTATTTACCCAATTCGTCTGGTGCTTTTTGATTGTAATTACTTTTTACGGTGTAGCAGATATATTTCATGTCATCGCCTTCGTATATCGCACCTATAGAATAATGTTCATTTGTTTCGTTTACACTGACAAATTTACCATTATTTATTAGTTTGTTCAGCTCTTCGTCAGCTGAATAGTTTTCAAAAATATAACTAAATTGAGGTAATAGAGCTTCTATTAGACTTGGTTTATCTTTTTCATTTTCTTTTTCTTCTATGTGATCTTCTTTAATCTCATCGTTTTGTGTATGTGAGTAGAAATATTCTTTGTATTTGCATTTTTCACATTTGTCGCAATCTTCTTCTGCACAAATATTTGTTTCGAGTGAGAGGGTGTCTGGCTCAATTTGTTCTTCATCTTTTTCGTCAAATACGCTTGTATCATTGAAATAATATCCAGCATACGTACCGCCTGCGAGCAAGGGCTCATTGTTATTATCGGTCTTGATTAGTGCAGAGTAAAAATCTTTCTCCATATCAAATTCTCCCACTAGAGAACTTTCATAGCAACCATTCCTTTCAATTAAATTGGCACTATATACTTCATTTTGGTGATATATGCCTATCTTTGTATACCTATTCAATTTTTCCACATTGTATAGTCGCAGTTTGCATTGCAGTAATTCATCGTTAAGTGATAGTGTTAATATGCCTCTACCCATATTTGTTTTGCCATCTGGTGAGGATAAAATTATTGTTTTACTTTTCATACTTCTATTATATCAGTCAAGAATTTAAGATATGACAAGAATGTTGTAGATATTCGCATTATTTTGACATAATGAAGCTATTATTGTTAATATTGATAACTGTTAACTTATGTTTATCTATAGTCAAATAATTGACATAAACTTAGTATTGTGATATATTTACCTTAAGAAAATCAGTAAAATTTTTATTAGTTTTCAATTTATATTTTTGGCAATAATATTATAGAGGTTTTTTGATGAAAAAGTTTACAAAAATTTTAATGTGTTTATTAATATGCGTATTTACGTTTGGCTTGGTTGCTTGTGGAGGCGATAAAGTAATTCGTCCTAATTTCGATTACGATTATTCCAAGGCAGAAGTTTTCGGCAATGGTGGATTAGCTGTCACAAAAGGAAATTATATCTATTTTGTTAATGGTTATATGTCAGCAGAAGATATGAAGACGCAGAATGCTAAATATACGCTAGGTGCTTTGATGGTAGCAAAACTTGATAATAATGGTCAAATCATTCGCGATGATAAGGGTTTATTACAAGACGAGTATTGCACTGTGATGAGCGATCAATTAGCGGGATTTGAAGCGAGTGACTTATTTATCTATGACAATTATTTATATTTTACTTCGCCATGTCAGCAAAATCAACGACCAGAAAGCGGAGATGATGAGATGTTGTGGGCTAAAAAACGTGTAGATTTCAATCGTATTCATCTAGATTATGCTAAAACTGGCAAGGGCAAAGTAGAACGTATTTATCAATCACACGTAGAGAACAATAATCTAGAATTCAAATTCTACTTCGCGAATAAAAACCCATATCTTTTAGTATATGAGCAGGGTACTAATATAGATGATACCAATAAGACTAATGTGTTATATAGAGTAGACATTAATAACAAAAATGAAGTAAAAGAGTTGGCTAAAAACGTAACTAGTGTAGTAATGGACAACACTACAAATGATAATGATTATAAAAACATTTTCTACGTTCAAAATGATAATGGATACAAATTATTCCAACTAGACATCACATCTAAACCTGTAGAATATGGTGTAAATGATGCAGATAATAATATTGAAGTAAAATTTGTGGGCAATGGATATGTGTACATTGGGGAGACAGTGGATAGTATCGTTAGTCTAAGACGTTCACATATCGCTACTAAGAGTGCATTCTCTCAGGCAATCATTACTGGAACACTTGATAATATGTATCTATCGAAAGATGCAGATGCTGTATTCATTGTTACTGATAACATGATAGAGTATTGCTCCATTATAAGTAATAATGGACCAATTGTATTATTACAAGATAGCGATGCCACTTCAATCACTTACGTGGGTATGTCTAATGGTAACGTAGTTTATGTGGATAATAATAAGGCTATTAAGGTAGCAAGTTATGCAGATGCTGTCGCTACTGGGGATAAAGTTGAGCCCAAAACA
>CATLDS010000135.1 GCA_949902685.1 uncultured Christensenellaceae bacterium
TTTTTAGATGAAACTAGCAAATTTACACACCGTTGTAATATAGACTTAGAATCAGTTTATAAAAATCTAAGAAATCCTTCTAAGGCGTTCGAATATACATTTATATGGAAATATACAAAAGAAGGACATGACTTTTGGGAAGAACTTGACAATAAATATAAGAGTATATGGGAAATAAACGATTTTGGAATATCATTGCTACTATCAGACTAATATTATACTTAGTTATATTATTAGCAATAATAATTGCAATAGTATTTGCAGCAAATAGTATTTAATCAATAAATAGTTATCATGCAAAAATTAATGTATTTTTTATTTGGGGTTATAACTGCATTATTTGCAGCTGTAATGATCATTGAACATCAAGGAATGTATTTCTTTGATGAAGAAGTGTACGAACTGTTACATACCGATTATTGGAATTATTGGTATTACTCTGGATTAGTGATAATCGCACTATTCATATTCTGCGTATTATCTTTCGTATATACACTTGGTAGTGGATACAAAGAGAAGAAAGATGGATACGAGGAATTCAAGCCAAAATGATTTGGCAGATATGTGGTGGAATAAATTCGAAGACTGGTATGAAGAACATCCAGTAACAAGAGTTTTAATTGTAATAGATGCAATATTAATAGCATTTATATACTTAGTATTAACTTAAAAAAACATTATCAAAATGAAAAGTAAACATGTATTATGGCTAATTGCAGCAATAGCAGCGTTAGCAATTTTTATCAGTTGTGGTTGTACGAGACCTCGTAGTCCTAAAGAAAAACAAATCCCTGAAACGGACACAATTGAACAAATAACACCGCCAACAGTACAAGAAGTACTACAATGGCGTGAGAATCTAAGGTTAGACAAGTATGTAGATAGTGTATTTCTGGTTATGCCAGAACAGATACTGACTCAAATACTTGTAACAAAAGGCACCGACTTATCAAATCATGAGATAGTCTCTATTTACATTAGCAATAAAGACTTCTATGATAAATTGATAAAGCGAAGTATGGATATACAAAAAGAATATATACCAGACAGTATGCCAAGGTCTTCGCTGCCACAGCCTAATTGTGACTCAATCCATGCAGCAGTGCGTTAAAAAATATAAGAAAAAGAATAGTAGCTGCATTATTTGCAGCTACTTATTAATATGAGAATCAGCGATTTACTGTGAGAATCAGTGACAAGCATGTGGGGCTTATATCTAATCATTTCAGAGGGCAGTATTACTGTCGTTTGAAGGTAGGTGGAGGAGATTAGTATTAGTGCAGACGTTAAAATCATGTACTCCAATAAGATTAGTTTGACAGCTATATCTGCCTATGAGTTAAAACTAAGTGAGAGTCATTTTAATTAGTATTTCAATTAAGCTGTACTTGGTGTAGAAGCCAAACAACGATGTGAATCGTCAGGCCTGCAATATACTGCAATATATTGTATAAATTATGTACACTTCTCTATATTATTGTAAGCGTGCAATAAAAAAGTGTGTGTTATAACAATTTGGGATTAATAAAATCTTCTAGTTGCAGCTAGACGTCCTCAAAATATTGTATAATTAAAACTATTAAATATGAAAGAATGAGTATTTTCAAGAAATTAAGTCAAAAAATTAACAGTTACAAAAAGCTAAAAGCTTATCAAAGTAACATTAAAAGACTTGCCGAATTGGAGCTATTAAATAATCCAAAAAAGCAGAAAGAAGTCGCATTACGTTCACAATGTTTAATTCATGGGCACAAATGGAAAAATGAGCCCAACAACAATGAATTAAACATTCCTATTACTAAAAGAACTTACTGTAAAAGATGCGGTAAGTACTATAGTCAAGAGATTTATAAACAACTTTAAATTCATATCAAATGAAACCTTTAAACTTTGTAATTATCGGAATCCCTGCATCTATGGATCAGGAAAGTGTTGTAACAGCAGTAGCTCTTATGGCTAAGAAGCTAGGTTTAAAAGAAGTACATACAGAAATACTTGAAACGGAAAAGTTCCAAGCAAGTACTTCAAACAAACCGATGATCGAAGCTATGTTAAAAGACATTATCACAGTATGTACAGCAGCCGGCTTAATGAACATTGCCGCAATCAATGCTAACTTCTGGAAATTAATTGAAGATGGCAAACTGACCAGATCGGGAATTGAAATGATGCTGGATGAAAGAGAGGTTACAGT
>CATLDS010000136.1 GCA_949902685.1 uncultured Christensenellaceae bacterium
TATTGCGATAGGTAGTAGGATTACCCAATTTGTCATAGGTGAAACGCATACCATTATATTCACGTAACTGGTCTCTCCAGCCAGAGATAGAATACGAGTAGGTATACGGAGTACCAGTCTCATAGTCATAATTATTTTATCTCTATTATGATACTATGATTTTAATCTATAATTGTCAAACAAAAAAGAGGCATATAATTTAACACCTCTTTTATTTTATCTTTAATTTAAAGTATAAAAATTAATAGCATGGTTTAATGGTAAAATAATTTTCATTAATTAGTGTTTAAGGAACAGTACCTGATCATATTTTGCCGAATAAAGTATCTTAACAAATTTTTTATTATACTTAGCAAATATCTTTGGTGGACTGTCAATAACAAAATTCATTTTATTACTAACTTTGGTTAATTTTTGATTTTTGAATTCAAAAGTAACTTCTATTTGGTATAATTGATATTTTTGATTTTTTAAATCTAGTCTTTCTACCCATGCTGTACATTCAACGGCGTCTTGTAACCAATTTGATATTTCTAAAATACGTTTTTTACCTTTATGCCAAAAATATATTAGAGATATGACAATAATAAGATAAAATAACAATCCATATATCAACAGTTGAATTTGTTTTGAGTTGAAATTTGCGTATTTATATGTAAATAGAAACAATATTATAAACAAGGATATGATAATTAATAATAAGATTATTATAACTTTCAATATTAATTGAGACTTTTTGTTTTGAAATTTACCAAATTTTAATGTAGATTCTAAATCATCAATATCAAACATAAGCCTCCTTAATTAAATAACCAGCGAAAACTTTTTATAACCCAAGCGGGTACTTCTCCTAGTATCCCTTGATTTAGTGTTTCATTAATTGTTAAATCATTTTTAAAGATTAAATTGGCGACGTAATTACCAAGTGTTCCACCAACTATTCCGCCAATGGCTCCGCCTAATATTTGACCTAGAGACATTAATAATCCTGTACCATAAACTTTCCCAAACAATATTCCAGTTGATATGTTAGGAGTGTTGGCTAAAGTTATTCCAATTATATTTCCAATACTTTCACCAAGCAAAGCGAAACCAAATGATGACAAACCTGCAAATGCTCCTATGGATCCCCCTATAATTCCAGCATTAAATACTGACCACGGATTTGAATTTGCGAGACCATTCTGCGCAACTATGCTTGTTCCCATTGCGAAAAGAGTACCTACACCTGCGCCTACAAGTATGGCTCCCAACAATCCGCCAGATGCTACAACTCCAGCCGCAACTACAGCAATAGCGACTACGGCAGCAATTGCTAATACTGCAGTTGCTGCCCATCCCAAGAACTTTCCCCAATCCCAAGTTCCCTCAGGGTCTATGCTCATTATAGGATTGTTAGAGCAGTATACATAGAGATTAAGTCCATTTAAACTATCTTTATCTAGATAAGATATGTCATCAGCATTAATAAATCTGCATAATTCTGGATCGTAGTATCTAGAATTGAGATAATATAGTCCTGTCTCGAAGTCGTAATAGTAACTGCGGTATCTAAATGGATTCTTGTATGCGATAAATCTATTTAGGTTACTAGTATCATTATACGCGTAGTTTTCTTCAATGTCTACATAGTTCTCATTATTCGACAAATAAAGACATTTCTGCTTTCCCCATGCGTCATATATGTACTTGCATATTAGCACATTTTCACTATCGTAGATACCTATGATGTCATTTTGAGCATTCTTCTTGTAGTAGAAATCATTATCTACAAGATTATTCTTCAAGTGGAAACCAGTGACTCCGTCTACACCGTAGTAGAAGGTGAGAGTATTAGAGGCGTCAGTCTGTCTAAGTATCTGGTTGCCATTTAGATAAAATTTAGTAGTGAAGCCGTGGGTGTGTTTACTAGTTCTAATACCGCTGGAGTTATAAGTATAGTCAGCGATATCTCCATATCTATCTAACTGTCTAGCATGAGACCAAGAGAGAGTATTATTGCGATAGGTAGTAGGATTACCCAATTTGTCATAGGTGAAACGCATACCATTATATTCACGTAACTGGTCTCTCCAGCCAGAGATAGAATACGAGTAGGTATACGGAGTACCAGTCTCATAGTC
>CATLDS010000137.1 GCA_949902685.1 uncultured Christensenellaceae bacterium
TATAGACTGTAGTACGTTCAAGCCTTGTACAATTCTAACAACGATACCGGCGATAAGCAGTGCCGTTCCACCTATTCCAAAGAAACCAAAACCCGGCATGAGAACTTCAATCAACATGAATACCAAACCTACGCACAATAGGACTGCGGCTATCCAACTCATCTCTGTAAATATTACAGCAAATTCCATATTTACTCTCCTTATGTCTCGAATTATACTACCAAAAACGCAAATCGTCAATACCCTTTTTTAAAATTAATAATTTATGTTCTTATTGTACGATAAAAAAATAGGTGAAATCACCTACTTATTTTTATCTTTTTTATTATGTTTGTAGACCAAAAATTCTTTAAGTACGTACACTATAAAGAAAATCACAACCAAAATTACAGCAACCATTGCACATGGAAATTTAGCCACTTTAGGTACGAAGAACGACACTATTATTAATATTACAGACAGGACTAGTGAAATCCAGTATACACTTCGTAAAATGTTAATAGTGTTATTAAATTTAACCAATTTGGCATGATTGTCTCTCACATCCTCTGGCATAATCAAATCCTCTCTAGGCTTAGTATAGTCTCGAAGAGGTTCTCCACAATTTGAACAGAACTTCCTATCATTTCTGTTCTCTGTCCCACATTTACGGCAAAACATATCTTTCTCCTACTAATATAATTCTATTTTATTACAAATACCGACAAATGTCAATAAATTGCTATGAAAGTTTATTATCCCTAAAGTAATAAAAGAAATATTGCTGAGCATATCCAGACAAATCTCCATATCTCGCTGTCAATTCGCGAGTAATCTTCTTCCTATCACTCTCATTAGTATTAGTTAGTCTATTATAGACTTTATTAATCCAAGTGTCCACTGGAAAAACATTCTTCACACCTAGACCAAATAGCAAAATACAATTAGCGACCTTTTCTCCCACTCCTTTTAGTGTAAGAAGGAAGTCAAATTGTTCTTTAGTAGATTGCTGATGTAAGTTATCAATGTCTTCCTTACTTAATCGTGAAATAGTCTCATACATTTGCTCTGCTCGATAGCCAAGACCAGCCAAACGATAATCCTCTATACTTGCCTTCTCCAGTTCTTCTAGCGTAGGAAAAGCATAATATTCACCCATGTTTCTACCAAAATGACTACACAAATATTCAATAGACCGCTTGATACGACCTATATTGTTATTCGCAGAGATTATAAAACTAACCAATATCTCATATAAATCATTATTAATAATACGGATGCCATATCCAAAATCTACTGCTTTCTTTAAAAATTCATCTTCTCTAAGAGCAGTTTTTATACTCGAATAATCTCTATCCAAATCAAAAAAGTTATGAAAATAATCTAAATCATTAGAAGATATTTCTATTCTGTCAGTATATGTAACTAAACGTGCACATTTATCTCGTGAATATACTACAGCCTCATCTCCATCTATCACGTAACGAAAAATCTGTCCACAGCACAATGTCTGTACTACATTGAAATCCTCTGGCTCAAAAACTATAATTTTATCTCTAGTTCTCTCTATTCTCATACATTCCCCTTCTGTATTTTATACACCGCTACAGTGCCATACTTTTTCTTACTTACTATCACTTCAAGATAAGAGAAATCAAATGCGTACTCATTACTTGTCTCAAAGATAATAATACCGTCTGTATTCAAAAGTTTATTTTTCAGTATAAACTCTATCGCACGAACTCCATAATCAGTATTAAACGGAGGATCTAATAGGAATATATCAAAACCCTGCTTGCAACTCGACAAAAATGTCATATAGTCTGCACTAACTACCTTATAATCTCCATCTACATTTCTTAAATTGTCTTTAATAATAGAAATTGCTTGTGGATTAGAATCTATGAGATAAGTAAATTTAGCACCACGTGAAATACATTCTATCCCTAACGCTCCAGTACCCGAGAATAAATCACACACCACAGCATCTTGAATATCAAATTGAATTAGATTAAAAATAGACTCTTTCACTCTATCTAATGTAGGCTTAGTAGTAGAAAGATTAAATTCTTTCAGTTTCTTACCTCTATATCTACCAGAAATTACTCTCATACAAAAATAATAAAACAAAA
>CATLDS010000138.1 GCA_949902685.1 uncultured Christensenellaceae bacterium
TTGAAAGATCCTGTTCATCCATTTGTGGCAATCTTGGGTGGTGCTAAAGTTGCGGATAAGTTACCAGTGATAGAGAATTTGTTAGATAAAGTGGATACCATTCTAATAGGTGGCGGTATGGCTTATACATTTATCAAGTCAATTGGGGGTAATGTAGGTACATCTATCGTAGATAATACTAAATTAGAATTGGCAAAAAATATCCTAGATACTGCTAAAGAAAAAGGTGTTAAGATTATTCTTCCTATTGACAATGTAGGGGCTAAAGAATTTAGTGAGAATGCAGAGAGTAAGCGTTTCATTAGTGGTTTCTTCGCGGATGATTATCAGGGTATGGATATAGGTCCTAAGACTATTAAGACATTCAAGAAGGCGATTAAGAAAGCCAAAACTATCATATGGAATGGGCCATTAGGTGTATATGAATATGATAAGTTTAGACGTGGTACTAATAAAATTGCTAAATACGTAGCGAAGAGCAAAGCATTATCAGTAATAGGTGGCGGAGATAGTATCGCAGCAGTTAATTCTATTGGTGCGTGTCGCAAACGTACACATCTATCTACAGGCGGTGGAGCGAGCTTGTCTTTGTTACAAGGTAAAGACCTTCCTTGCATCGAACTTATAGAAGAAGCATAAACTAACGGACACGAATTTAATTTGTGTCCATTTTAATTGTTTGGGGGCAATTAAATATGAAGAAATCAATACTATTGATACTAGATGGATATGGAGAGGGGAAACCATCACAGGATAATGCTGTGGTTAATGCTGACACCCCTTTTTTGCATGGTCTTAAAAAGGGTTCATATTCTTTACTTAAGACAGATAGCCAAGCAGTAGGTTTGCTAAATAATGTCTTGGGTGGTAGTGAAGTGGGACACATGACTATCGGTGCGGGCAGAGTGATACCTTCTACTATCAAGAAGATAGAGGATGATATAGTTAGCGGTGAGTTTGCTAGACTAAAAGGACTTAATACTACTCTTGATAAATTAGCAACTAATAATGGTGACTTGCATTTGATTGGATTGATGAGTGATAGAAATATTCATAGTAATATTAATCATGCTATTGAAATTATCAATCTTGCAAAAAATAAGGCAAAAAATATTTTTGTCCATTATGTTACCGATGGTAGAGATTCTGGAGTGTATGACACAGAGAAATATTATAAATTGTTTAGGAAAAAAACTAAAGGTATCGCTAATTTACATGTTTTAAGCGTGGGCGGTAGATATTATGCTATGGATAGAGAGGGTAATCTGGATAGAACCAAATTAGCTCTTGATGCTATGTTTGATAATTCTAATGCAATTGAAGAAAAAGATTTCATGAAATATGTTAGAACTCAATATGACGCTGGTATTACAGATGAGTTTATAAAACCTATTCATTTCAAGATTAAAGAATATACTAAACTAAGCAAGAATGACTGCATTATGTTCTTTAACTTTAGAGAAGATAGACTGCGTCAAATGGTGAAAATGACGTCTAAACTTCATGTACCAATGGTTACTATGTCATATGTCGGTGGGTCAAAGACAGTCGCATTATACAAAGAAAAGATAGTCAAGCACACATTGAGTGAACATCTCTCTCAACTGTGTTTAAGACAGATTAAAATTAGTGAGTCTACCAAGTATGCACACGTCACATATTTCTTTAATGGAGGTAGAGAAGATGCATTCGATGGAGAAGATAGAGTGCATGTGCCTACCGTTAAAACAGATGATTATGCTAAGACTCCTAAAATGAGAGCTAAAGAGATTACAGAAGAGATAATCAAAGCGATAGATAGTGAATACGATTGTATAATAGCCAATTTCTCTAATCCAGATATGATAGGGCATACGGGTAACTACGAGGCTATTGTCAAAGCACTAGAATTCATGGATAAGTGTGTTAAAAAAGTAGTTGTTCATGCCAAGAAATCTAATTATGCAATACTTATCACAGCAGACCATGGTAATAGTGAGAGCACCCTTAGAGCTGACGGAACCCCTCATACCGCACATACATTTAATCCAGTGATG
>CATLDS010000139.1 GCA_949902685.1 uncultured Christensenellaceae bacterium
GACACATAAGTAACCTCATTACCCTTTAGTTTATCTATCTTCATTTGAATAATTTGATCAGCATCGCACACTACGGCAAGATTAGGGTTATGTGTAACCATAATAATTTGACGTTTTTTCTTAGCAGTCTTAATGAAGTGTACTAAATACTTGAAAACACTTTCATTATCAAGGTTCTCTTCTGGCTGATCTATAATTAATGGTTTATCATCCATGTCAATGAAGAGATACAATAAGAGAAGTAAAGCCCCTCTCTCACCTGGTGATAGCGAAGATAGGGGTTTACTATTCATCTTTAATTGGAAGAAAGGAATCACATAATCCATTCCATATATAAAATCGTATAGTTCTTGTTTGGTATGACCTTTTTTTAATTGAGCCTCAACAATTCGCTCCATATTCTGACCATCACGCTTGTCAAATAGTAAATCATCATTAATAAGACAAGCGAAATCCACTATAGATTGAACACTAGATACATCAACACTATCAATGTTATCTTTTATTCTAGATAATCCTTGTTCTTTCCCATAATAAGAGCCTGCAGCTTGCTGGCTGACATAATCAAACAATTTTTCTTCAAAATTCTTAATAGCAAAAGTTGAATCAAATTCTATAGGGTAGTCTTTTAATTCCTCATGATAATCTTGAATGAATTTCACTATGGGAGCGAAAAGACTATTATAAGTATCAAGAACTTGACGCTTCTTTTGCATCAATTCATTAACATACTGTCTGCGGAGGTCTAATCTTGTAGAAAGCTCTCCTGCTAACTGATGTTCAATATAATCTATCCGTGCTTGAAGATTTTTTATTGTTCCATCCTTCTCTGAAGTGCCAATTATATCTTCTAACATTTTCTCCCAATCCAATTTCTCTTTTAGATACTTTTGATATTCTAGCTCTGGGGCACTTAACAGCTTCTTAGCATCTTCTAATTGTTGTAACGCATTTTTATACTGACAATTTAAACTTTCAGTATTAGCTTCGTCTAATTGTTCATCTAAGAAAGCCAAACGTTTTGATAATTCTTCAACTTTTGATTCTATTATTTCAGGATGATACAAAATGCTTATTACGGATTCTATTTTCAAATTATTTCTCTCATATAGGCTTTGTAGTTCCAGTTTTACAGACTCTATCTGAGAATTGAGGCGGTCTAAACGTTCTTTACTAGCATTAATATCTTGTA
This sequence comes from uncultured Christensenellaceae bacterium, assembly GCA_949902685.1. Classification (GTDB taxonomy): domain Bacteria; phylum Bacillota; class Clostridia; order Christensenellales; family UBA1242; genus Onthoplasma. The sequence goes on from CATLDS010000139.1 coordinate 1,193, forward strand.
TTGCCTTGACAATAATCTCTCGCTCTTCGTACAACTTATGCAATGAAACTGCAATTTGTTTGCAATTTTCCTGAATCTGCTCAATGTTTTCTTTTGCCTTTTTTGCATCAGGATTATCTTCTAACGAAGGTTTTGCCACTTCTTTTGGTTTTGCAGACTGTGCATTACTCAACTGCTCCTGTTTATATTTTAGCTCATTCGCAAGTTTACTCTTATATGCAGGAATAAGCATAGCTTCTTTTTCGATAATGTCAGCATTGATAGCTTTAATACGAGATTGTATTTCATGACATGAAGCACTATTCTCTCTTGTCAAATAATTTATTATACTATCTAAGTCATTAAAGCCGAACCTTTGCGCAGGGTCTAAATATTGAAATATTATCTTCTTTAGTTCACTTTCGAATTCGTGATCGTCTTCTGTGGTACAAAGTGTTTCAAGAAAATTTTGAGGTATATACTTTACCCGTTCTGGTTGTGTCGCATCTGAGGACATATCCAATGTCTTGATAGCAGAATGTGAACCATCTATCCATTGAATTACTGCTTCCGTCTGTTTAGAACGATTATAAGGTTTTGTCATTCTGAACTTTGTAGGGGTAAGAAATGCCCAGTTTTGATTAGAGGTATCAGCACATAATGCAATAATATCAGTAAGTGCACTCTTACCACTTCCCTTATTACCGATAATTGCTACTAAACCAGGATTAAGTGGTATTTGCACATTATTAAACCAAATTTCTGACATCGTAGCATTGGATGTACGACGCACCTCTAAACTTTGTATAAATTTATCAGGATTCTTTCTAATT
>CATLDS010000140.1 GCA_949902685.1 uncultured Christensenellaceae bacterium
ATACATAAATTAGAGAAAGAATAATTCTTGACATAGATTGTCAAATTGATAGTTTTGTGATATAATCATGACATGATAAGAATACTTAATTCACCATCATTGACAGGAGCACTGTACGAGACAGTGGATTTTTGTAAGGACAATCATGGGCAAGAGATAGAGATTATAGTGCCAGACAAACTAAGTTTGTACATGGAAAAGTTTATTTTTGAAGAATTAAAGATTGAGTGCAGTTTCAAGATTAAAGTTAGTACGCTTAATAGATTTGCCAAGCGAAATATTACAATACAGAAAGAAAATCAAATAAGTAAAGTGGGTAGTATAATCCTAATACATAAAATCTTAAATGAGAATATTGACAAACTCCAAGTTTTGAAGAGTAGGGCATATTCGTTCACGTATGCAGAAGAAATTTACTCAACTATTGCTCAATTAAAATCTAGTAAAATAACATATGAAGAGATGAGCAAGTTTTCATCACTCAACGCACAACTCCATGATAAAATACACGACTTGGCTTTGGTGTATAAACTTTATGAAGAAGGGAAGGCTGGACTACTTGATTCTCAGGATGTTTTCCTAATGTCTACACTACATGTTGCTGATAATGTGGAAGATAAGAAGATAGTTATAGTGGGATTTGATGATTTTACAGCCATTGAATATGCCATTATAGAACGATTGGCTATTTCTACAGAAGTGAACATTATTAATTATAATAGTTCTAATAAAAATAAACATATTTATAATAATGAAGTTTATTCGCAATTAAAAAATATTGCCTACACTAATGAATTGAAATTTGAAACCGTTGGTGTCAAGACAGGTTTATTACCACTTAATTCTTATTTGGAAAGTAATATATTCGCTTTGTCAAGTGATAAGATAAATATTTGTGATGAATCGTTGCGTATATATTCTGGACGTAATATTTTTTTGGAGATAGAGTTCGTTGCGCGCGATATTAGACGTAAAATTCTAGATGGTGCACAATATAGTTCATTTGGAGTAGGCATATATAATATTGCAAATAATGTTGAAATAGTTAAAGAAATTTTTTCAAAATATGAGATTAATTACTATATAGATGCTGAATTTTCTATTGAAAAAAGTATTTTTTATAAATTTATTTTAAGTGTATTCAAATTTAATCTTGAAGGATTTTTACTGACACATCTTATAGATATTATTAATTCACCATTTTTTGTCATGGATAATGATAGAAAAAATAAATTAATAGAATGTCTAATTAATGTTAATTTTAGAGGTAAATCATTAGATAAATTGGAGTTGGGCGAAGAATTTAGTGAAGATAAAAGCTATCTTCAACAGTTTATTAAATATATATTGATAGATAAGGATGCTAATATTTCAACTATTGAACATATGTTAACAGAATGGCAAGCTGTGTTTAAGATAGAGGATATTATAAACGATATCTCAAAAACTCTCGACGTTCGTGATAAACTGATACTTACTAAATCGATAGATATAATCTCTAATATATTCGTAGAAATAAAAAAATTCTATCCAGCAAGTTCACTAAGTGAAATATATGATATATTTTTACACGTGTCCAGCGTTGTGAATGTGAATAATCTACCGCTCACACTTGATGCTGTTAAGATAGTAGATGCTAATAACTCAATGGAGATTTTCGATAATCTATACATTGTCAATTGCACAGCTGAAAATGCTCCAAATTTAAAATTTGATTGTGGTATCATTCTAGATAGCGAGACAAGTGAATTAAATTTTGCGTTTAAACTATCTCCTACAATTGCACATATCAATAGATTGTCGCGTTTAAGATTATATAATATGGCATTATTATTTAAACATAGTCTTACAATTACATATTCAGGTGTGGCTAGCGAATTAATTAAAGATATTTTAAAGAAGGTTGTATTTGATACACCATATTCAATGCCAATTACTAATCTTAATTTTGGGAAATACTTAGCGTTGAGTAAATGGGATTTAATTGATT
>CATLDS010000141.1 GCA_949902685.1 uncultured Christensenellaceae bacterium
TGATTTCACCTTAAGGTCTGCCAAATCACCACTACAGCATTCCATAACCTCGTGTGGTATATCTAAGGTCTTGAAGAAATCAGACGATATTTGCCACATCTTATTATACCATTCCATAGAATCTTCAGACTTACAGATGACTATCATCTCTTGTTTCTCAAACTGATGAACACGATATATTCCACGTTCCTCTAGACCATGTGCACCCACTTCTTTTCTAAAACATGGTGAGTAAGAAGTCAAACATATTGGTAAATCGTCCTCTTTAATAATAGTATTTTTGAATCTGCCTATCATAGAATGTTCACTAGTACCTATTAGATAAAGATCCTCACCTTCAATCTTGTACATCATATTGCCCATCTCTTCAAAAGACATAACACCATTGACAACATCACCATGAATCATGAATGGAGGTATGCAATAAGTAAACCCTCTATCTATCATAAAATCACGTGCATATGATAAAATTGCAGAATGCAATCTAGCAATATCTCCAGTGAGATAATAGAAACCATTACCACTAGTTCTTCTAGCACTATCCAAATCAAGTCCTGATAGACTCTCCAAAATGTCTGCATGATACGGAATATCAAATGCTGGTTTTTTAGCCGTACCAATCTTTAAACGTTGAACGTTTTTGCTATCATCTTCACCAATTGGAACATCGTCTGCAATAATATTAGGAATTGTCATCATAGCCTGTCTAATCTTAGCGTCCAAATCAGCGACATTAGACTCAATAACAGCAATACGCTCATTATTCTTAACCACTTCTAATTTGATTTTATTGGCTTCATCTACCTGTTTATTCTTCATTAGGTTACCAATTTGGCTAGATAATGTGTTTCTCTTAGCACGTAAATCATCGCCTTCTTGCTTTAATGCTCGAACTTCTTTATCCATTACGAGAACATCGTCAACAAGATGAAGTTTATGTTCCTGAAATTTCTTTTTTATATTCTCTTTTACCTTATCGGGGTTAGTTCTAACTAAATTAATATCAATCATTTTTACTCCTTATTCTCCACACCTATTAAATAAATTCGCTTTTTAAATGCACCACGTTTTTCTACTTTTGCCTTCCTGATGCTCTCAAATTCCTTATACGAGACCTTTTTATAGGATAATAGCGCACGAAGCACCTCTTCGATATCTGCCAATTCTTCGACTTCACCACTCTCTAGATATTCTTTAGTCTCTTCCATTAACTTTAAATTAAGTTGTTTTAGATACTCTTCGTCCGCTAAAATACGAGTTTTACTCTCTTTACCCTCATTTATCTTAATTATTTCGGGTATTTTATCTCTTACTAATTTATTGTACTTCATAATTTTTCACCTATTTAGTTAATATCTATAATAATATTAACAAAGTTTTAAGTCAACAAAATAATATAAATAATTATATCTTTACGTATTTGCTTGTTTTTTACGCAAAGATATAATATAATGGTAACATGTCAAATAATTATTACATTGATAGAAATCGTAATAATATGCGAAAATTAAACGAAATATTAGCAGAATTACCAGCGTTTTGTAGCATATTTTTCATTGGTATACAAGACACTACAACTCCACTAACGAGACTAAATTATGCCGTAGATTTAAAGACGTTTTTCACATATATTACTACATACGAAGAAATTTTTATTAATAGAGAAATAAAAGCAATCAATCTAGGCGATATAGATAAAATCGATTCTAGATTAATCGAGCGATACATGGGTTATCTATCATACTATGATAAAGACAGTGGAGAAATTTTCACCAATGGTGAACGCGGTAAATTACGTAAACTCTCTACCCTACGTGCGTTTTTTAAGTACTTTTTCAATAAGGACATGATTAGAGCGAATGTGGCAAGTAAGGTTGCTAGTCCTAAACTTCATGAGAAACCTATAATTCGTTTAGAACCACAAGAAACGACCGAATTAATGTATTCGTGTGCTACACAATCAGGATTTAGT
>CATLDS010000142.1 GCA_949902685.1 uncultured Christensenellaceae bacterium
CAGATAGAAGATATGATTGACGATAAGATGCTAGACAAAAATAAAGCGATCATTCAATCAATGACCCCGAAAGAACGTCAAGACCCTAATATCATCAATGGTAGTAGGAGACAGCGAATTGCAAAAGGTGCAGGTGTTCCTGTGAGTGATGTCAATAACCTTATCAAACAATTCAATCAATCTAAAGAGATGATGCGTATGATGAAAAATCCAAAGGCATACGGCGGTAAGATGAAGATGTTAAAGAATTTAATGGGTGGAGGATATTAATCCATCCATTTATCATTATACCGCACATCGAAAAATCTCATTTTGCGATATGATTGATGAAAAATCCAAAAGCGTACGGCGAAAAAATGGCAATGATAAGAAAATTTATGGGTGGTAGGTAACCACCTTTTTACGCGTATTACAAAAAATCTTAGTATCAACTAAGATTTATATTCTATTCTAATGGTACATCCAATAGATCTTCATTAATGATATTGTATTGAACTAATACACTATTATATAGTTTAGATACATCTTCTATTTTTTTTTCGGCTTCGACTGATTGCTTGTTTACATTCAGCATTTCAAAATTAATTTGTTTTGATTTTCCAGAAGAACATTTGTCTAAGATAGAGTTAGAATATGCTATGAAATCTGTACAATTCAACTTAAATAGTTGTGTTTTATTGAATAAATCAATTATTTGGTTATTTAAAATTATATACTGTAATTTAAATCCTTTCTCTGTCTGTCTATAATGTAAAATATCATATCCCAATTGGCTTAAAGCGGACATTAGTTCTGTATACTTCATCGTTAACTTTGATAATTTTGAATTCCATTTAACGTGAGTGAGTAATGACACAATTTTCTCCTTTGTTGTAACAATTTCAATTCATGGGTATTTTAGCATATATAATATATTTGTCAATAGAGTTTATCTAAGTTTTAAATTTCTATTGCTAAATAATTTGCATTTCCTATTTGAAGCCAGTTAATTGTTCCCGGTTTTTTATTATCAAGATAACTTACTAGGGCATAAGCCGTTGCAGTGTGTGCAACGATTAGTATGTCATCCTCACTACTGAACCTTGTCTTGATCTCATTGAAGATTTTATAGTTACGCTCAATAAATTCATGGCAATTCTCTCCAACGACTGAATGGGGTGGGTCACAATTCATATAGTTTTCCCACCAAATATTTTCTTCTTCAGTGTTAGGAGTGTGTCCAAGTTGCCATCGTTCAGTTAGTTCGTTTCTTACCTCAAAATTGTTGAAGTTCAAAGTCTTTTTAATAATATTGGCAGTCTCAATGCATCTATTCATAGGCGAAGAAAAAATATACTTGATATTAAAATTCTTTAATTGTTGAGCAGATATTTTCACGTGTTTTTTACCTAAAGATGTCAATTTATCTCCAATTCGTTCGCCATGTCTAAATAATATAATCTTCATGTTTAGATTGTATCACATACTTTAGTTTAAAACAATTAATTATGATAAAGATTAAATTATTTTGTAAAAACCCTTTACAAACTTAATTTTGTGTGTTATAATGTCAAGTAATATTGCTTTACATTGTGATGAAAGGTATCGTTGCATACTTGCTGATAGGTGGTGCAAATACAAACTTAGATAAGTTTGTTCCTCTATATAAAAGAGCATTTTATTAACTCTTTTAAAATTACGGTGTAGCATTAAAATAAAAAGGAGAATAATTATGGCAGTTAAGATTAGATTAACTCGTTTAGGTGACAAGAAGTCCCCATTCTACCGTGTAGTAGTTGCTGACGCTCGTGTTACACGTGATGGTAAGTACATTGAGCAGATTGGTACTTACAATCCATTAACTAATCCAGCAGAGGTTAAGATTAACACTGAGTTGGCACAGAAATGGCTTAAGAATGGTGCTCAACCTACTGAGACCGCTAAGGCTCTTCTACAGAAAGTAGGAG
>CATLDS010000143.1 GCA_949902685.1 uncultured Christensenellaceae bacterium
ATGATGTCTGTTTTTTCAATACCTGTGACATAGACCTTGCTCTCACCGAATGAAAATGAGCAAGCGGAGAATATGAAAGCACAAGGTATAATCAAAATTAATAGTAGTAATTTTCTAAATTTTTTCATTATATACCCCTTAGTAGTATTATACTTATAATACAAAATAATATATGTAATTATATAATAAACTACTTTTAAAATCAAATATAATGATATTCTTCTTATTATTGAGATTAATGGTTGTGAATTTTCAAAAATTATGTTATTATAGAGCGATTTTACGATAGAGGAAACATGAAAGAATATACGCATAGACATGGTGGTCATAGGCAAAGACTAAAAGATAAAGTACGAGAAAATGGTTTAAAAGTATTACAAGAACATGAGATTTTAGAACTATTACTGACTTATACTATACCATATAAAGATACTAATGCTCTCGCTCATACATTGATAGATAAGTTTGGAAATATCTCAAATGTTTTAGACGCTAATAGAAATGATTTAGTTAAAGTTAGTGGAGTAGGAGAAGAGACGGCTTTATTTTTATCGACATTACCCGAACTGATCAATTACTATAAACAAAAAAGAGATAACGAAGTGGAGATTTTGCGTAGTGTAAGTAAATGTAAAAAGTTTTTCCGCTTAAATTACGAAATACAGAAGGACGAGCATTTCTACGTAATATGTTTGAATTCAGCATATAAAGTAATCGCTAAACACGATGTACAAGGTGAAGACTCGTGCAAAGTTAATTTTGATGTGCGTAATTTTGCTAGCATGATTAGTTCTAAGGATATTAAAGCAGTCGTTCTATTCCATACTCATCCTAATGGAGATGTTAAGCCTAGTTTTGCAGATATAGAGACTACTAAAAGTATTTTTAATATCTGTGCTATTATGAAGGTTCGACTGTGCGATCATATAGTTTTTAACGAAGTTAATAGTTTCTCATTTGAGGAAAACAATTTAATCAAGCCAATGTATGATGAGTTTATTGCCAAATTCCCTGAACAGAGAACACAGATTGCTAGTATATCACAACTGGTAGGATTTGAAGATGAATAAAAGAGGTCTAATAATCTAGACCTCTTTTTTATTTTGTTTGTTTAATTTATTTTCCTTATGGATTTTAATATCATTTATAATTATATCTACGATTGATTTGATTACCAGAACGAAGAATGCAATGGCTTGTGGTAAGAAGAAAGTGTAAGTATAGAAGATAGGGCAGAATATCAATCCATAACATACCACATAAAATATCTTATCTTTCAGTGAATAAGTATCAAAATTAATTAGCATTATTACGAAAGGTACAATTAATATACTCATGCAGTAACCATTACAAACTCCTGGCCATAATAAATAGGTGGACATTGCAAGAGTGACAAATTGTAAATATTTCTTAGATTTGAAACTGAAGAAAGGCAAAATTATACAAGTGATTAGTAATCCCCATCGTAATATTTTGGTGAGAATTGACATTAACATTGTGAGATCAGCACCACCAAATATACAAGATATGCCATAAACAACATAGTATACAATTGTTTCTAGTGAAGTATTAGATCCCCATCTTGTAGGTGAAGAGCCTGGTGCAGGCATTCCTGATTGCGTTGCAAGTGCAGTCGCTACAGCAGGTGAAGAGGGACTAGAGAAACCTGTTACATTTTTAATTAAGACCATACAGTTACTAAAGCCACCTTCAATGAATAAGAATGGCACGAATACAAGTACTAAAGTATATGCGAGAGTTTTAAGAACTGACCATAATTTCTCCCAACCTTTTTCTCTCCATATAAGGTAGAATATCATAAGTATAGGATATATCTTCATCATAGCAGCGCCTGCTAGACACAGATAAGAGAGTTCACGTTGCCATCTCTTGTCACTATTATTGAGCCAGAAGAATAATACAGTCATTGTGCATACAGTCA
>CATLDS010000144.1 GCA_949902685.1 uncultured Christensenellaceae bacterium
AGTTTTGAAGAAAGCGGGCGTTGTAGATGCTGGTGGACGAGGCTTGGTGTTCATTTTTAGTGGTTTCTATAAGGCTTTAACTGGAGAAATGACAGGCGTAGAGTTCGTTAATAACGTTGAGAAAGATATTACAAGCGAAGATTTACACGTAAATTATGAATCTTTAGCCGATATTAAGTATGCTTATTGCACTGAATTCTTTATTATAAATATATATGAGAAGACTACTGATGCAGACATCAATTCGTTGCGTTCTCGTTTAATGGAGATTGGTGATTGTGTACTTTGTATTGGAGATTTGCAGTTAATTAAAGTCCACGTTCATACCAACGAACCAAATAGAGCGTTGGGATATGCTTTGCAGTTAGGAGAACTTAACGGTGTTAAGATAGAGAATATGCTAGAGCAGAATCGTCAGCTTCGTAAGCAAAATGAGAAAGAGCCAGAGAAAGAGTTTGGCATGATAGCAGTTGCTGCAGGTGATGGTCTCAACAGTGTGTTCAAAGATATCGAGGTTGATTATGTTATCAGTGGTGGACAGACAATGAATCCAAGTGCTAATGATATTGCTACCGCAGCAGATAAGGTGAATGCTAAAAATATTTTCGTTTTCCCTAATAATAAAAATATTATTATGTCAGCAGAGCAGGCTAATGATATCACTGATAAGAATTTGATTGTTATTCCTACCAAGAGTGTTCCAGAGGGTATAAGTGCAGTATTATCATTCGACGCAACATTAAGTGTTGAAGAGAACAAAGAGAATATGTTGGAGATGGCAGGTAATGTAAAATCAGGTTTGGTTACATATGCTGTTAGGACTACTAATGTAGATGGCATTGATGTCAAAGTAGGCGATATAATGGGACTAGACCAGCATTCTGTATTAACCACAGGCAAAGATGTAGGAGAGACTACAATAGCTTTAGTTGAGAAGATTATTACTACCGATTCTAGCAATGTTACACTTTTCTATGGAGAAGGTGTTACAGAAGAAGACTCTACTAATCTATTAAATAAATTAGAGGACAAATTTACAGATGTAGACATATCTATGGTATATGGAGGACAACCTGTATATTATTATATAGTTTCTGTTGAATAATTATATATTGTGTATGAAATAAAAATAACACCGCATATATGGTGTTATTTTTATTATTAAACTGTTTTAATAAATGAAGATTATAATGAAGTGATATCAATTTTATTGATACTTATTGTCTCTGCACCATATGTTTTAATAAATGATTGTACATATTCATATGCTTCATTTGTTTTATCTTCATGATCTTCAGCTGGAATAAATCTACCAATAATTTCTAGCGAAACAAGGATTTCATTATTGTTTACAAAGTTTTTTCTAAACTCTTCTACGAAGTATGGTAGTTCATGAGTATAGACATCTTCTACTCCAAATACTTTTTTAATTGCTTCACACAAAGTATCGTAATCTGTAGTAAACATTATACCTTGATATAAAGATAAAAATTCTTCTGCTGTTAATTCTACGTTGTTCATATTCGACCTCTCCGTGTGTAATTTTAACACACATTTTAATATTTGTCAATATGTGATTTTTTGTCATTTTATGTATTAAACAGAGAAATGTACACAAACTAGCAGTGTAGCAAAACTACATAAAAGGGGTTAATAATGTTCGGTAAAAAGAAAAAAGAAAAAGCTTGCCACACTTCATCTCAACATACTAGTGATGTTAGTAGTGAACAGGCGCATGTAACTGACACTACTAGCACAAAATCATGTGCAACTAGATCAGGTAAGTCAATGACTACTAGTGACTGCCACACTAAATCTTGTGCAGGTAAGTCAAGTGGTAAAGGCTGCAAATGTCAGTCTAGTACTACTAAATCATGTACTGGTAAAACTAGCGGTACAAGTTCAACAAAAACTATTAAGTAAAAATG
>CATLDS010000145.1 GCA_949902685.1 uncultured Christensenellaceae bacterium
TATCACCACACTAGCAGGCTTAATCATTAGTCTATTAATAGTGGTGGATTTGGTACAAGACTTATTTACTACCGTTAAATCACTATTCATTTTTTAGGTAAAGTATGGTTGAATTATTGAAGATAGTGGCAGTCGCATTAATAACAGTTTTTGCTCATATTTTAGTAAAGCAGACGAAACCAGAAATTGCGATTTTCATTTCTATCGCAGGAAGTGTCTTAATAATTATTATGGCAGTGGAAACACTCAATACTGTCATAACTTCTTTTTATTCAATATTTCAAACTACAGGGGTTGACTCTAGTTTACTTACTCCATTATTTAAAATAATTGCAATAGGTTATATTACCGAATTTGGCGCTAATATTTGTGTAGATGCAGGTGCTAGTAGTATTGCAGATAAGATATTGTTCATTGGTAAATTAGTGATTTTGATGGTGGCATTACCTATAATTACCACTGTTATAGATATGGTGGTGGCGCTACTATGAAAAAATTATTTTATAAAAGACATTTTCCTTATAGTAAACACACAGTAATTGCATTGATATTTTTAATCGGTCTATTTAGCATATTTTCACCTCTACAATCGTTCTGTGCCACAATAGACGCAGAAAAAATAGGAGAAGAATTAAATTTAGCAGTAATAGAGGAATTAGGAGAGATTGATTTTTCTTCATTAAATGAGGTAGTAAAGGAATTTGAAGAGAGCGGAGTAAACGTCTTCTCGATAGATAATATCAAAAGTAAAGTTTATTCTATCATAAGTGGTGAAAATGCTGTTAATTATTCAAACTTTTTCGCTAGTCTCTTCTCTATGTTAATTGATTTAGTGGTTCGATATCTACCAATGCTATCTCTTATTGTTGCGATTGGGGTAATATCTAATCTATTAGGAGCCATTAAAAGTAAATTTAACGAGAAATCTACAGGAGGATTAATTCATCTAGTTTGTTTCTTAGCAGTAGCCATATTAATAATTGGTATGATTTCCTCGTTAACTAATACTACATCAAATTCAATTAGCAGTATGGTATCACAGATGAATGCACTGTTCCCAGTATTATTAACTCTAATGATAGGTTTAGGAGCTAATGCAAGTGTGGGTGTATTCCAACCAATCGTAGCAATAATGTCAACGTATGTAGCCGATTTCTTTTCGTTTATAATACTACCATTATTTATGTTTAGTTTTATATTTGGATTAATAACTAATCTCTCCGACAATATAAAATTAGATAAGTTTAATTCTTTTATTTCTAGTACATTTAAATGGTGTGTAGGATTGATCTTCACCTTATTCTTTGCGGTATTCACAATACAAGGCATAACTGCCGGCTCGTTCGATAGTTTAAGTATACGTACTACTAAGTATACTATTAAAAGCTATATTCCAATCATGGGAGGGTATCTATCCGAAGGAATGGATCTAATAATGGCTAGTACATTGTTAATTAAGAATGCTGTAGGTCTAGTTGGAATTTTAATGATAATTACCACCATTTTATCACCTTTACTAGAGATTGTGGTTTTTAGTTTATTATTAAAATTAATTTCCGCCATACTTCAACCAATGGGGAATACTAGGACATCAAATTTCTTAATGTCAACATCTAAATCCATAACTATGCTGTCTAGTTGTATTATTGCGATTGGATTTATGTATCTTATTTCTGTAGGTTTAGTTATGACAACCTCAAATGTGGTGATATGATGAACGGTTATATATTAAGTATTTTAGGCATAGTCATCGCGGGTATTATCATAGATGTGATTATTCCTAGCGGTCAAATTAACAAATATATTAAAAGTATATTTTCTATTTTCGTGGTGGCGGTTATACTAAGTCCTATTATAACATTCTTCCATAATAACCACGGCTTTAATTTAAAATATGAAGATTATAAAGTAGAAGAACAGTTAC
>CATLDS010000146.1 GCA_949902685.1 uncultured Christensenellaceae bacterium
ATATTGATTAAATTCTTATTTTCATAATATTAAAATTTATAACTTTAAATCAAATTGACGAATTTTGGCTATTTAAGGCTAATTGCTCGTAAATAGAATAATTTTTGATTAGTAAGTCACAATAATTACGAGGTAATTATGGCGAGAAGAGTTTATATATGTGGTATAGATACTAGTACACTACCGAAGTTATCAAAACAAGAGTCTGCGGAACTACTAGATAAGATCAAGTCGGGTGATGAAGTCGCTAAAGATTATTATATCTATTGTAATATGCGATTAGTTTTGTCGGTGGCACAACGATTTGTTACTAGCAAAGAGAATATGGATGATATCTTCCAAGTTGGTTGCGTTGGCTTGATGAAAGCCATAGATAACTTCGATATAAGTCTTAATTTACAGTTTTCTACGTATGCAGTGCCTATGATAATAGGAGAGATTAAAAGATTTTTGCGCGACTCATCCGCTATGAGAGTGTCTAGATCACTTCGTGATACAGCATATTTGGTGCTTAAGAGTAAAGAGAAATTGCAATTAACTCGAAGTGAAGAGGTGGGACTAGAAGAGGTCGCTAACGATCTTAATCTTACTATTCGTGAGGTGTATGACGCGATAGATGCGATATCTACACCTATATCTTTAGATGACTCGCTTTACACTGACGGAGATGAAGAGATGAGACTAGATGAGCATATTGCAGATAATGAACATTCTATAGATAAATGGATTGACCATACCGACCTATTAGATGCTATTAAGAAATTAGACGAACGTGAGCGAGAAATACTAAACTTGCGATACTTTGTAGGTAAAACACAGATGGAGGTTAGTGATAGTGTAGGTATATCTCAAGCGCAAGTTAGTAGGCTAGAGAAGAATGCATTAGAACATATCAAGAAATGTCTATAAACGAAGTTAAATACTTCGTTTTTTCTTTTTTTTGGTATTGACAATTTGCTTATTCGGTGATAGAATACAAAAAGAGGTGAAAAATGGATAATATTTGTGGTTATAATGAAAAGATATCTGCATTGGTAGAATATTTCAAAACTTATGGTCAAGATAAGAGTTTTAATAATTCTATTGAAGGCATTTTATCAAATGGAAAAATTGGATTGGATATGATGGAAGATTTGGTCAACGCACTATCTTATGTGGGATTAAAATTACCTACATCAATCGTTAAGCGTCTATATCCTACCACATTTGCAACTTATTTTCTAGATAATACAAAGCAACTAAATGAGATTACTGGTGAAGATGCATATTTGGTTACTAGAACCAACAATCCTAAATTAATACTAGAATATGCTAAGATAGTTAAAGACCCAACTTTTATTAAAGTGCTTGAAGATGTTTTTCTTAATTGGGGAGATTTAGCTGGTATTGTTAATTTCATTTTAGCTAACGATATGATTGATAGAGATAGAATGATTGATTATGTCAAGAACCACTTTGGCGAGGAAGGATATAATTTTATTATAGAAGCTTTAAAGAATATAGAAGAGAATTTAGCAGATACTGGTGACAATTTATAAGAACACGTTGTGTTCTTTTTTTATTTGACAAAATAAACTTAATGTAATATTATATTATTATGTTAGATGTATTTGATGATTTTGAGTCTGGATTTGATTCAATGAATGATACTTTCGAGGCTGGATTAACTATAATGTCAGTGTTTGGTATTATCATTTTTTGTGTAGTTTTATTTGTGATAATATTTGCAATTGTTAAGGTATTCAAACGACATTCTACTATCACTAAAGGCATTGCAGATATTACTAAAAAGAGTATAGATGTTGCTAATAATAAGTTGGAGAATATGCTTGAAGAGCAAGAGGTTTATTGCGAATACTGCGGTGCGAAACTTAGTGCAGAAGATAAAAAATGTAGTTCATGTGGCG
>CATLDS010000147.1 GCA_949902685.1 uncultured Christensenellaceae bacterium
GTTATTATGTGGGAAGCATATTGGTTATATTATATTTTAGGTTTTGTAATGTTACCTGGAATTATTTTGGGAATTTGGGCTCAAGTAAAAGTTTCATCTACATTTAATGAATACAATAAAATTCAAACCAAACATGGCAAACCCGCTAAAGATGTTGCTAGATATATGCTAGATGGTGGTGGCTGTATAGAAACTAAAGTTCAAGCAATTAAAGGACAATTAACAGATAATTATAATCCTAAAACAAATGTAGTCTCTCTATCACAAAGTGTGTATAATGAAAGTACAATCTCAGCCATCGGTGTAACCGCACACGAGATAGGTCATGTATTCCAACATCGAGAAAAATATACACCTATAAGACTTAGGAACGCACTAGTACCCATCATGAATATAGCAGGCATACTGAGTTGGCCACTAATAATAATAGGCTTAATCCTAGAAATATCTTATTTCGCTACAGCTGCGGAATGGTTAATATTCTTAGGTCTAGGCGTATATGCTCTCAATATTTTATTTTGTCTCATCACTTTACCAATAGAAATAAACGCAAGCAAACGAGCATACAAAATGCTAGTATCCACTGGAGAGATGGATACAGAAGAGGCTGAAGGTGTAAAAAAAGTATTGAATGCTGCAGCGTGGACTTATGTCGCAGCACTTATCACATCAGTGCTATCTCTATTAAGAGTAATCTTGTTCATTATCTCGATGCGTGGAGATAGAAATTAATATACTCTTCTACGCGCACGCATATATGAGAATTTAGTCATAACTTCATATTCGCTAGAATGAATATAATCAGCATATAACCGCAATGAATTGATAGTGTCTAATATATAGATACTATCATCTTTTTTTAAATCAGTACCAGTTACATCCAATATAAAACAATCCATACAAATATTTAGAACTTTACACTGCACTCCTTTTTCAATGAGTCTCAGTCCAATGTATCGCATATCAAAACCATCCGCATAACCAATGGGAATAATAGCCACACGCATATCGTCAGTTGATACCGCATGATAATCGTAGCCAATAAGTTCCCCTCGCTTGACGTTATTGATTTGTGCAATTTTACTTTCAATCTTTACCACTGGTGTGAAGTTAAAATCATATTTATTATACAAATCAAAGCCTATTCTTACCATATCTAATCTGTGATTAAATCTCTCGTTGACAGCGCTATTGTCAGCGTGAATTATAGGTCTAAATCCTGCACGATGTATAGCGAAAACAAAACGCTTAAATCGTCTCATTTGAGTTGATACATATTTATCTGCGGTAGCAAAATGCGTGAATACACCTTCAAAAATTATTTGTGAAGAATTAATAATCTCAAATATTTTTATCAATTCTTTTAGATTAGATATACCATATCTATTCATACCTGTGTTAATCTTAAGGTGTATATTGATAGGCTTATTTAAACTCGCTAAGTACTCAACATCTTCGACTGAGTGACAAGCATAACTATAGCGAGTATCGATTTTCTTTTCCATTGCACCTACAATTAGTATTTTCTTTGATGTAAGTTTTTTTAATTTTTGAGCCTCAAAAAAACAAGCCACACCATAATAATCTACTAATTCGTCAATACACGATACAACTTCTCTTACCCCTACACCATAAGCATTGGCTTTAACCATAGCGCATACAAGAGAATGTGGATTATTTAATCTAACTTGTTTTACATTATTTAATAAATTATTTTTACTAATCAATATCTCATTAAGCATATTGATATATATGAGTTAATTTTTATTTTTGCGTAGGAAGAGCAAACTCACATCCGCAATAATCCTGTCTGTAAATTCCTAATTGCCTACAAATCTCAATACTTCTTAAATATCCACTTTCTTTCTTGAAGTCAGCATGAAGATATT
>CATLDS010000148.1 GCA_949902685.1 uncultured Christensenellaceae bacterium
TTTGAAAAATTTTATAGAAAATTATAAAGATGTAAAAGAAAAAAATAATTTAATAGACTTTAACGACTTAAATAGATTAATGCTAAAATTACTAAATAATGATAGAATAAGAGAAGAATTACAGAATAAATATCGTTACTTATTTATAGATGAGTATCAGGATGTAAATCCATTGCAAGATGCTTTAATGTCAAAACTGATTGGTGAGGAAACCAATTTATTTACAGTGGGTGATGTCAAGCAATCAATCTATGGATTTAGAGGTGCTAGCCCAGAATGGTTCTTAAATAAATATGATGAATACAAAAAAGATAAGAGCTTAGGTGTAGCGTTTGATATGAATATAAACTTCAGGTCTAATCCTAAGATACTTAGTTTCGTTAACGAGATATTTAGTTTAATTATGACCAAAGAAAATAGCGGTATAGATTATAAAGCGGACGCAATGATTGACCCTAAACGAACGGACATACTTGATGATAAAGTGAAGATAATGTTAGTCAAATCGGTAAAGGAAGAAAGTTCTGCCAGCGGAGTTTATTCGGTGAAAGAAGCGAGCGAAGAGGAACAATCAGTTAATTGTAGTGCCGAAGCCATATTGGTACTTAAGACTATTACAGAACTGATTGGTACCAAGTTTTATGATGCAAACACAATGCAAGAGCGAATACTCGAGTATAAGGATATTGCTATTTTATCTCGCTCGGAGAAAGATGA
Organism: uncultured Christensenellaceae bacterium; assembly: GCA_949902685.1. GTDB lineage: Bacteria > Bacillota > Clostridia > Christensenellales > UBA1242 > Onthoplasma. The sequence goes on from CATLDS010000148.1 coordinate 718, forward strand.
AGATGCTCAAGACTTAATTTCTTTACTTAAAGAGAGCGGTATACCTGTCAATACTAATAATAAGTTGGAAGTATTGAAAAGTGAGGCAGCAAGGCTCATTTTGTCTATCTTGAAGTGCGTATCTGGAGTAGCGGATGATGTAGATTATTTTGCTTCGTTCATGGCTCTATCCGGACTGCAGATTGATGATATTGTGCGATTTAGAGATACTAAACAATCATTTAGAGAAGATTTACTATTAAATAAAGATAACGAGAACATTAGGTTAAGTTACCAGAAGATAGAGGATATTAGACGTGCGTCATTCACGAGGACTAATAAAGAACTGATAAGATATATTTTAGACGATATCAAGGTTAAATACTACATACTATCTCGTACTAATGGAGATAAACAAATCAATTTAATAGAAGAATTTTTAAATAAAATCTCATCTATTGAAAACAGATTAAATCTAAATGAGTTTATTGAGGTCATTGAGAGTAACATATCGAAAGGCACGGATTATAATGCGTGCGATAATGAGAATTCTGTCACAATAGAGACTATACATAAAAGTAAGGGATTAGAGTATCCAGTTGTAATACTATATGGCGCGAGTAAAATGTTCTCTTACTTGAGAGAAAATGATGGTGTGAATTTCAATGTGGATGTTGGACTAGGTGTGAATTACTATGACCAGACTAATAGAATTAAGTCTTATAGCCTCACCAAATATGCTATCAAACTTGCGAATGCAGAGAAAGGTAGAAAAGAAGAGATGAGACTACTCTATGTGGCTCTCACTCGTGCTAAAAATAAACTATTCATTACAGGTAAGTATTCGCCTAATATGTTTGAAAAGGGAATAAAGAAAACCAGTTATATGAACACTATTCTATCATGTTATGAAGGTAGATTGGTTGAGGGAGATAATCAATTCAATTTTTGCGATATAACTTTTATTGACGATGTCAGTTTGGTAAATAACGACCAGTCAGCAACTGATTTTGCCGTAGAATGTACAGACTTTGATTATAAGTATCCTAATGAAGAAAAATTCAATGTTTCATTCAAAAATACAGTTACAGGTCTTAATAGTAGTCATTCACAGATAAGTGGCTTTAGGGTAAAGCAGTGGCTCGCTCCAGAGACACAATACGAGGCGACCGAGGA
>CATLDS010000149.1 GCA_949902685.1 uncultured Christensenellaceae bacterium
ATAGACCTAACCGATCCAAGAGGAAGCAAGTACGAGATAAGCGAGAGGGAAGGTGTAATAGAGATTCGATACGAAGTAAAGAGCGGCCTGCGCATAGAACTCCATTCATTTAATGAGAAGATTATTTTTGCGTAATCTTCTCTTTTTTGTGTATTTAGTTGACAACTCAACCAATAAATGATATACTCAACCATATTTTTGTCTCAAAAAGATAATAAAAATAATATATTCCTATTATGAGGAGAAGAAATGTTTAAACTTATTACTAAACAACTGAATAAAAAGCAATATTGTATGATTTTTTTAGTCATCATTTTGATTGTGTTGCAGGTGTATTTAGAACTAAAAATACCTGATTACATGAGTGAGATTACAGTGCTTTTACAATCATCAAATAACGCTATTGGTGATATTTTGACGTGTGGGTTAAAGATGTTATTATTTGCTATATCTAGTGCTGTTAGTGCGGTAGTAGTTGGATATATTGTAGCTGTGATTTCGGCTGAAGTGTCTAGGAAATTGAGGGGAGAGATTTTTTATAAGGTACAAAATTTCTCTTCTAGCGAGATAAAAACTTTCTCGACTGCGAGTTTGATTACACGATCAACTAATGATATTACACAAATACAGATGTTCATAGTAATGGGACTACAAGCACTTATCAAAGCACCTATAATGGCGGTATGGGCAATAGTAAAAATCAGTGGAAAGAGTTTTCAGTGGACAATAGCTACGGCAGTTGCTGTGGGAGTACTTTTCGTGTTGGTTCTAATTGTTACATCTACAGTTTTGCCTAGATTTAAGAAGATGCAAACACTCACTGATAATATGAATAGAGTTACACGTGAAAATTTGACTGGCATTAGAGTTGTTCGTGCATATAATGCTGAAGATTATCAAACAAAAAAATTTGAAAGTGCTAATACTCAATTGACCAAGAACAACATGACAGCAAATAGGGTTATGGCATTACTAAGTCCTACTATGACAGCCGTAATGAGTTTCTTACCTTTATCAATCTATTGGATAGGTGCGACCATCATTAATACAGCAAAAGTGGTAGATAAACTTACCATATTCTCAAACATGGTGGTGTTTAGTGCTTATGCTATTCAAGTGGTAATGTCTTTCGTGATGCTAGTAATGATATTTATCATGTTACCAAGGGCTAGTGTGTCTGCTAGACGTATTAATGAGGTATTATCTACTAAGTCTACTATACTTGATGGAAATGGTGTCTCAATAAACGAAAATGACAAAGGTAGAGTGGAATTTAAGAATGTAAGTTTCAAATATAATGACGCAGATGAGAAGGTACTTGAAAATATCAGTTTTTCATGTAAAAGAGGTGAAACTGTAGCATTCATTGGTTCAACTGGTAGTGGAAAATCTACACTTATAAATCTAATCCCTAGATTTTATGATGTGACTGAGGGCGTGATTTTAGTTGACGGTAAGAATGTTAAAGATTTTGAATTAAAAGATTTACGTGACCGTATTGGCTATGTCTCGCAACGTGCAGTATTATTTACTGGAAGTGTCATGTCAAATGTTGCTTTAGGTAGTAACAATGAGGGCTTAGATGAGAATGAAATACATAGCGCTATAGATATAGCCCAGAGTACAGATTTCGTTTCAAAGATGGATAATGGTATCAATTCTCGTATTAGTCAAGGTGGTAAGAATGTTAGTGGAGGGCAGAAACAACGTCTATCCATAGCCAGAGCAATCGCGAAAAAGCCTGAAATATTAATTTTTGATGACTCGTTTTCAGCTCTTGATTATAAGACTGATAAGATGCTGAGAGCAGAACTCAGTGACAAATTAAAAGATACTACAATGTTGATAGTTGCCCAGAGAATAGGTACTATT
>CATLDS010000150.1 GCA_949902685.1 uncultured Christensenellaceae bacterium
GTGTTAAATTACCTGTAGGTTTAGTAGCACTATATAAAACTTTTTTCATAACATCTCCTTAATTATTATAACAAAAAACCCAGTATAAGTCCACAAAACATACACTGAGTAAAATTAGTTAGTCTCGTGGCACATAAAAACCACTTACACATCAAGTGTAAGTAACCTTACTTTCGCCAACCAAGAAATCTAATCATATCAATCTCCTAATAAGATTATTCTACACAAGTAAAACCTTATTGTCAATCAACTAAATAAAAAATTATAGAGTTATATTATTACATTTGCAGTAATATTCGTTAACTATACTATCGACCATAGACCTACGCGAAACTCTTAATTCTATCTCATTGAATAGTAATATGTATTCTTCACTCTTACGTTGTATTCTTAAGTATTTAATAACATCTAAAGCGGTATCATAAATATCTGCGCCTAACACGCCTTCAAAACCAATTAGAACACCATCTTCATTTTTATTTAAAATATAACTATAGAAATATTCTTTACGTAAATTTTCAAACATCTTGTCTCCTTAATAAGCGAGTTAATTGTATCACGTTTACATATGCAAGTCAACACTATATATGTGAATAATAAGAATTAAAATAAAAAACAGATACTAGATATCTGTTTTCATATTATCCTCTCTACACAAATGTAGATAATATTCATCAACTAGTGAACTTATATTATTAGCCTGTGAAATTTGTAACTCAACACCATTGATATTCAACTTAACTACTGACATCATTCCAATAGTCCTCAAGTAATTCATTATGGTCTGTAATATTGATTTTATATCTCTTATATAGTGTACTTCAATGCTAAGTATTTGCCCAAATGGACTTTTATTAACAGTAAATCCTCGATGTATTTCTCTAATATCCATATTTTACCTCCATTATATAACTATTGTTGAAATTCATTTAGTTTATCTAAATAATCGCTATAGACAATATCGTCTGGACAAAATCTGGAAATCCTAACTAAAATATCACCGATCTTAAGATTATGTATAAAGTCTATCTGGTTTCGCTTTAAATATTTGATAACATCTATAATTGCACGCTCAGCATTTATTGTATCCGCCTCAAAATCTATAAGTGTTCCCTTTTCAGTCTTCTTAACTATAAAAAATTCAAATTGTTCTTTATTCATATCTTCCTCGCGCGAGTATATTATCACATAAGTCTATATTTGTCAATATCAATGCAAAGAAAAAATCTCGCCAAAATAGCGAGATTTTAATTCAAAATTATTTGATGATTTCAGCTACAACACCTGAACCAACTGTTCTACCACCCTCACGGATAGCGAATCTCATACCCTTCTCAATAGCGATTGGGTGAATAAGTTCGATTTCCATAGAGATGTTATCACCTGGCATAACCATTTCAACTCCATCTGGAAGTTTAATAGAACCAGTAATATCAGTAGTACGAACATAGAACTGTGGACGATAACCATTGAAGAATGGAGTATGACGACCACCCTCTTCTTTCTTCAATACATAAACCTCAGCCTTGAATTGAGTATGTGGAGTGATTGACCCTGCTTTAGCAAGAACCTGACCACGCTCAATTTCTGTACGTTGGATACCACGAAGTAATAGACCAGCGTTATCACCTGAACGAGCCTCATCTAGAGACTTACGGAACATCTCGATACCTGTAATAACTACTTTACGAGTAGGTTTGATACCAACTAACTCAACTTCTTCGTTAACTTTAACAGTACCACGCTCAACTCTACCTGTAGCAACAGTACCACGACCAGTAATAGAGAATACATCCTCTACTGGCATCAAGAACGGCTTAT
>CATLDS010000151.1 GCA_949902685.1 uncultured Christensenellaceae bacterium
AAAGAGAATAAGACCGAACTACTCGCAATGGTTAAAAATATATTAAGTAAAAAGAAAGAAACTCAAGAAGATAATACACAAGACAAAAAATAAAATTCACCAACTAAGGTGAATTTTTAGAATGAGTAAAATGATAATAAAAGGAGAGCTAAACGGGGACCCCACAAGAACTGGTTTCGCAGTAGGGAAAGCAAATTTGCCTCTTAAAAGACAAGTTTGCACGAGAGGTGCAAATGATAATAAAAGGAGAGCAAAACGGGGACCCCACAAGAACTGGTTTCGCAGTGGGGAAAGCAAATTTGCCTCCTAAAAGAGAAGTTTGCACGAGAGGTGCAAACGATAATAAAAGGAGAGCAAATTTGCTAGATTCTCATTGTCATCTATATAATTCACAATACGACACTGATAGAGAAGAGGTCATCAGTGATATTTTTGCTAGTGGGATAGAGAAAGTAATCTGTGTAGGAGCAGATATTGAGTCTAGTAAAAGTGCTAGAGACCTCGCCGAGAGTCATGATAGTATTTATTACACTATCGGTGTCCATCCTGACGATTGTGACAGTTATGACGAGAATGTGATAGAGAATATGATTAGAGAGTCAAGCAACAAACTTGTAGCGATTGGTGAAATAGGTCTAGACTATTTTCATAATAAGGACAATAAATCAAAACAAATTGAGGTATTCATTAGTCAAATTAATTTGGCGATTAAATACAAACTACCCATAGTAATTCATTGCCGTGAAGCATACGGCGACACATTAGATATTTTGAAGAGATTTGCACCTTTAGCAGTACCTATAGTGTTTCATTGCTATTCGGGTAGTCTAGAGTATTCCAGAGAACTCTTGCGTTTAGGTATTAAGATGTCCTTTACTGGCAATGTTACTTTTAAGAATGCTAAGAATATTCAAGAAGTGGCTAGCAATTTACCACTAGACTCCTTTTTCTTCGAGACGGACAGTCCGTATATGTCTCCAGTACCGCATAGAGGGGAGCGAAATACACCTAAATATGTGTGGGATGTCGCACGATTTGTAGCAGATTTACGCGGGATATCTGCAGATGAACTTATCAAAATCACTGATGAGAATGCCAAACACTTTTTCAAATTCTAATATTGACATTCTAGACTACCTATGCTATAATCTTGATATAGGAGATTAATTATGGGTAAATTATTGGATAAAATTTTTAGAAGGAATAAAAAACAACCGACTGAAGTTACATACGATGTCAATGCACCAATTAGCGAGTACACAGAGGATCAGATACGTAATAGGATAAAGGATGAATTGGCTTGTCCCAAGGATTGTTCTTTTTCTGCTAGATATCAATATGATTGGTTGTGTTATATATCAGATGGAATAATACGATATAGCGGTCGTGGTACATCTAATGTTAGTGATGAATTATTCCTAAATGATTTTTTCAGGGAAGCAGTATTGCGAAAGATGAAGCGTAAGATTTATAAAGACTTAAAGGATAAAATTTCTAAGTCTACTACAGTAGTTGTAACTGCAGAAATGGCTAAGGAGAGAATAGAAGAATTAGAGACGGCAGTTGAAAATCATGTAAAACGTGCTAAAGAGGCAATACAAGTTCATAAAGAGAATGCTGAGAATGAGCCGATGATAGATAAATTGTTTAGTGACGTAATAGATAATCAATAAAAAATATATAAAAGCACTACAAAAAGTGCTTTTTTGTTGCAAAAACAACACTATTTTCGCTGTAAAGGTAAAAAATATTACAAAGTTTTTTAAATTAGGGTATTGACAAATATAAAAATCATGTTAGAATGTTATCGTCAG
>CATLDS010000152.1 GCA_949902685.1 uncultured Christensenellaceae bacterium
CACTACTGAAGTGTGTACACGTTCCTGCTACAATATTATCTGCTAAACCATTATCAACAAATAGCGAACCAAGTGCTAAAGATTCTGTCATCGTAGCACACGCAGAATACAGACCAATAAATGGTATCTCTAATTCTCTAGCAGTATATGATGAACTAACTATTTGATTAAGCAAATCTCCACCGAAGAAAAAGTCAATATCTGTAGTTCTTAACCCTGCTTTGTCTATTGCTCCAGATATAATATCCTGTAATAGTTTTCTTTCACTTTTCTCAAAGGTTTTTTCTTTAAGAGTGTCATCCTTAAGAATATAGTCAAAATAATCTTTCAAGGGTCCCTTTCCTTCCATTGGACCAACAATACTATATCCGTCTAATAAATATGTTTTGTTCTTTAATTTAATAGTTTGCATATTTCACCTTATCCCTACAAAAATAACGATATCGCACCGCACACGATAGAACCTACAACGCCACATACAATTACTGGGCCTGCAATCGTAAACATTTTGACGCATATTCCGTATATGATACCTTCTTTTTTAAACTCAATTGACGGACTTGATATAGAGTTAGAAAATCCAGTTATAGGTATAACAGAACCTGCTCCTCCCCACGCTCCTATGACATCATAAACACCTATTCCTGTTAAGAAACATGTAATAAAAATTATTGTCATCAACATACACGTAGACACTTCTGTTTCTGCCAAATTTGGAAATAGGTGGCTATATAAATCAAACAATCCCTGACCTATTAAGCACATCACCCCACCCAAGAAAAACGCTTTAAAAAGTGATGGCCAAGCCTTAGTCTTAGGAATTTTTGATTCTACATAAACATTGTAATTAATATTTCTTTTATTCTTATCCATACTTACTCCTGCTTGATTATTTACAAATTGTATGAATTTTATAAAAGAATTCTTAAATTAGGATTATTTTTAATCTTTCTACTCATACTAATTTCGAGGTGTAATTATGAAAAAAATATTACCAGCAATAGCAATTTTAGGCGTAGGAGCAGTCCTTGTTGGTGGCAACTGCGTTAAATTAGAGCCTAAAAACAATACAATAAATGATAATATAGAGGAATTTAAAAAAGAAGTTGAGAATTATACCAATTCGGCAACCGAGCAAATTTCTAATACTGCTTTTGATAAATATACAATACGTGTATCTGCCCCTATCGATGAATTAAATGAAAATGATACTAACTCAATTCAAAACTATGGCAATGCTCGCCCTATGCCTCTTGTAGTAGATGCTGAAGATCCCAACACAACAAATATTGACAATTCTAACGATTTAAGCATTATGCCAGAAGATAATAATATTGAAGAAAATATACAAGAAAACGTCACACCAACTATAGAAGAGGAGAATGAAAAACCTACAATTGATGATAATCGCGATGAAAAAATCTCTACTCTATATTCATTGACAACTGACATAGATAATTCATGTGGTGAATTCTGTACATTAAAAGAGAAATTAACTAATGCTATAGTAGAGACTCAAGCCTTAATCAACAAATTACAGTCTAACGAAGTTAATCTAACTGCAGAACAAAAAATGTTCATAAATGAACAATCCGCTCAATTAAAAAGTCTAAGTAGACAACTATCAATAAGTACAACTGAATTATCATTAAGTTTAACAGACTAAAATCAATTATTAAATGCTGAAAATGAC
>CATLDS010000153.1 GCA_949902685.1 uncultured Christensenellaceae bacterium
TCTTTGCCATAATTTCTCCTTTTTATTGTTTACGAGTGATTTCGTTAAAAAAACACCCGCAACTTTTGGTGTATTATGATATTAACACAATACTTACTAAATGTCAACGGATATTTTAAAATTTTTATTAATTCTCGCTAGTATCATCACTAACTACACTGGTGACTTCCTCTCTAGCTCTCTGGTTAGGCTTCTCCTCCAAAGAACCATTGGTTAATTCCTTGGATTTCTTTTCCTTCTTCTCACGTGCTTGATTGCCGAGGATTGATTCTACAAAATTAACTCTAACATTCTTAGTCTCGGTAAGAAATCTAAACATTATATATACCAAGAACAACAGACTAACTAATGATATTATGCTTTGATAAATATTAATACCTTTTAAAGACTGTAAATTAAACCAGCCAAATTCACAAACCATAAATACCAACAATTCAAGCCCTACCATTATACATGACAGAACGAATAAATCCATAACTCTATTCTTTACATATCCGTCAGTCAAAACTAGATAAAGTATAACGCCAAGAGCGACAACCATAACTACAAAATTAACACCCACGCCAGAGAAGAAACCAGATAACGTCCTCCACGCCAAACTGATAGATGCTATCAGTATAAACAATATAAAACTACATTTTAAACTTTTGCTCATTATATCTCCTAAATTTAGTTCATTATAACATAGTATGATGAATTTGGCAACACTTTTCTAATTATTGACATATTTTAGATGGTTTTCTACAAAATTTTATTATTTTATAACTAATAACAAAAAACGGAGTAAATTTATGGATGGAATATTAGAATTAGCTCTAAAAAAGTTAAATGATTTAGAGAAAAAATTGGAAAGATATTACCGCTTACTGTATGTAGAAAATGAACTTGATTACATCCTTAATGGTAGTTATCTACTAGAAAACGATGTACAAAAAATACTTGAAGGAAGATATTTGGAGGAAAATAATGAATAATCTTGAACTACTTAAAAATGAACTTATAGAACAAAAAAATGCTATAGAAGAAAAAGGTGGTCTGGTACAAGTCCTAAACCTCCATCCAAGCCCCACCGAAATCACAGCAGGCATCAAAAGTATACCTTCATCTAACTCATCTGGCGAATTTCCTAATATTGACTTAAGTATTGCCACCGCTAGCGAAGAAGATGTACTGGAAGGAAAAACTTTTTACGCCGTAGACACTAAACTTAAGACTGGTACTCTTGTCACTCTAGCACCAAAAGATTTGGAGACAATCTTCTACTCAGCCGACCCTATTGGCAGTGATGTGGACGAATCAACATACACCTACAATATAACATTACCAGACGTACTGACAATTAGACCATATGTATTCTATAGTACAATATCTAAACTAAATATCACTCTGCCTGAAGGGATAAAAATAATCGGTGCTCGCGCTTTTGATCAAAGTGGCGCATACATGACAAATTTTAATGAACTAAAACAATTAATACGAGTCAACGAATATGGATTAGCCACGACCAAAAATATAGATTTAGCAAATATTCCTACCTGTCTAACACATCTGGAAATGGGAGCATTCTATGATGTTATATCTACGTCTAACAAGATAAAACTCAATAACTCTTTCATAAATATTGGTTCATCATCATTCGCCTACTCCGAACATACA
>CATLDS010000154.1 GCA_949902685.1 uncultured Christensenellaceae bacterium
ATTAAGCGATTACATATTTATTTATATTTGTATATATCTTTGTATTTTTCGACATTTGGTTTGACTAATTATTTATTATTTTATATAATAAAATTAATATTTTGCATATTAAGAAATTTATTTTATCGTTAATAAAAATTGTTAAGTAGTGCAAATTAAAGTGAGGGGATATGAAGAAAAAAATATTCAGCATTTTGATGATATTGTTCCTGTCGATTACTTGTGGAGTTTTATCTGCTTGTAAAGATAGATACAAGGATATGAAATTTAATATTCAATATGCTTATAGCGAGGATGCTACCGATTGGTATAATGGTAATAATGGCATCTCAATTTTTCATTCTAATAAGACTGAGCAACAAGGTTTAGTATTTGATAATGGAGTAGCGAGGATTTATTTTAAAGTCAATATTTCCAATGTTAATGCTAAGTACATAGACGATATTGTGATTACTACAGCGGGCACATCTTTTGTCATAGACCCTATTACTGTTAAACAAGGTAAAGTTTTCTCAATTGAAATTTATGAAGATACAAAAATTCAAACCTCACTCGAAATGTATGAAACTAATTCAAACAAGAAAGGAAGCGTGGCTTTCAATGTGTCACGTGCACTTTCAGGAATAACTGCAGATATTCAAAGAACACCTGCGGTTATGGTTGGTAGTTCGATTATATTGCGCTCATTGAATAACATTACATATTTACCTGTCAATACTTTGGAGACGGGGGTTGATTATTCCATTGAGTCATTAGGACGTATTTCATCCAATGTTGGTACATATGTAGAAGGAATTATTAACAAAGAAGCTATTGAAAGATATATTAGCATAGACACTAACGGAGTATTGTCTGTCAAGCAGGCGTTCTTAAATGATAGTAGTTTGAGTTTAAGTAATTCTACATACGTGGCTTGTGTGAAAGCTACATCTAAGCATCACAATACAGTCAATGACGAAATATCTACATATTTCTATGTTTACATTGTCGATAGTGCAGTTGAGCAAAATGGTAATCCGTATGTGCCAAAGATTAGCGTCAATGATGAAATTGTTGATAAAATCAATTTATACACCAATAGTGAGATTTATTCTTCCGTTAATGTCAAAGTTGACATGGAAGAGTTTTTGAGTTTATACAAGAGAAACATCATGACAGTGGCTGGAATGGTTAACTACAATCTAGCCGTATATGTAGATGATTTAAAGTACGACTTCGACAGCCAAGAGCCACTACATGGCTTAATCATTACTCGTGGAGATACTCTAGGAGAATTCACTATACTTACGACTAAGAATAACATGACTGAAAATCGCGTCAAGTTTGCTTTAGAGATAGAAGGATTAGATTTCAGTGCGTCTAGAGCACCTAAGCATGAAAAAGAATTAGTAGTATCTAGGAGAATGCTTGCAGAAGGCATCACTATTAACAATCAAACATTTAAAGATGGCGATACAGCCAACGGTATAATTTATGGTACCACATCTAATACATACGCGGGCTTGGAGATAGATTTAGGTGTTGACCCTGATGATACTATTACTGATTATTCTATATTGATTGAGTCTAATCCTAATTTGATTTTGTCTTCAAATGCTGTACTAGTCAGTGATAATACATATGTGATTAAGAGTGGAGAGAGACTTACTATTAGAT
>CATLDS010000155.1 GCA_949902685.1 uncultured Christensenellaceae bacterium
CTCCCGGTTCATTGTCTGCCACATCTCCAAGATAATTACCTACACCACTTGTATGTTTATATAACTGCCATTGCTCCTCTGTATCTTCTTTCATTACGCGGTCGCCATTATTCAAATAAAGAAAACCATTCTCATCCATATAATCATATGTTTGAAAAGGTCTTCTACCAGAAACATCGACAAAGGTTGAATTGGAAGTCAATCTTATACTTTCATCTATTATTTGTTGCTTCTGCTCTGTCGTTAAACTACTTAAAGTATAACCATACTTAGGATAACGCTCTAAACCTTCGTTTTTAACTTCACTAGGAATATTTCGTTTAACAGTCCCAAGATACTCAGCAGAATAACCTACTATAGTGTTTGCCTTTTGCGAATACGCATAAACTCTATTCGCGGTTTTTCGTTCTGCAATAAATACACCTACAAATATGCTAAGAGTGAGTACAAACAAAAACAATGTTACCATTGTCGCTACGAATAATTTTCTACTCTTAATTTTAGACATCAAATTAGATACCCACTTAGGTGGATCTTTTTTTGCCTTTTGCTTAGGTTTAATTTCTTTCGTGGTAGATTTTTTGTCTACTGAACTTTTAGCTGTTTTTGAAGAAGATTGCTTTGAAGTGGTAGACTTTTGAATTAAATTCTTATCTGCCATCATTACCTCCATATACTATAATCAAATGTATTCTAATAAAAATTTTAAAATTTGGCAATTCAATTTAATAGTAAATTTTGTCGTAATCTTATGAATTAAAAAACGGGCTGAGTCCCGTTCTTTAAACTTGTTAACCAATCATATGAATCAATCGTCGTTACTTTAAACACTTTATTTAGGCTCACACCCAGATTTTTCAAGTCATAAAAATCGCCTAATTCCTTAAGAGATAATACATAGTCATTCACTCTCACATAGAATGTCGCATTACCAGAGCCATTAGGAAAGCCAAGTACAATACCTTCATTATAATAATCATACTTGTTATAAGTAGAAGAGACAGCAGAACTAGAATTGTTTTTCACATAACTATGAGTGTACTTATTTGTAGACGGATCAAAATTTCCGTACCAGTACTGATACTGACTATTAGTTTCAATAATTAACAATTCACCGAAACTCACTTCGCTCAAACCAAATGTTTTATCTATCTTTAATTCGTATCTCAAGTTTTCTTTAAGAGAGCTAATTAAATCTGGTGCATAACTTAAAGCATCTAGTTGAATATTTAAATCTTGTAATGAAATATTTGTTAACATTCTATTATAAACCCTACTCTTCAAATTTTGTACGTTATGTACATTTGTCGTAGTATAATTATCTATATAATTCATCATGTACTCGTTAGAATGTTCAATGTCTGGATTTCTATACATTGCATCTAAGAAAGCAATATCAATATCTGTTAGTGAAAACGGACCATTTGGAGAATATCCTTGCATAATTGTGTTTTTAGTAGCGTTTTCATTTTTATAAGCGTCCCCTGCCCCGAGCAAATGCATAAATTCATGCTTAAACACACTTGCCATCTGGTAACCATCATTGAGCACACTTTCCTTAATATTAATACCAAAATATCCGAGATTACCATCTCCCATATAACTAATATTCGCCGTACCTAATGTATTAGCAGAAGAGAAATCCTGAACAGT
>CATLDS010000156.1 GCA_949902685.1 uncultured Christensenellaceae bacterium
TACAATACAATCGTAGATAAAATTGCAGAACTTTCAAAAAATGCTAACTTATAGTTCAATTTGCTAGGAGGAGTATAATGAAATACGAAGAATCCAAAGTTAATGATCTATTAATTAATCGAGTTAATCGTCTTAGCCTAGTTGAACAAATCGAACGTATTAAACGTAATATTCAATTAGCGGAAGAGTTATTTAAGTGTAAGGGGTGCACTCTAAATCAACTTAAAGATATCAAGGAATACCAAAAGAACATGCTCGATAAATTTCTTAAGAATAACAAAACTGAACTACATAAATACAAATTAGATGAAAAGGTAAACGACCTATTATCTAGTTTAAGTGACGGCAACACTTCAAATGTCGATTAAGGAGACATTATGTTAGAAAAAGATTTTACTTCCATAGATGATGACTTTATCACTCTTTGGTCAAAATTTTGCATTAAGGAAGAGAAAAATCCTCATTCTTCCAATCAAGAAATATTAAGGGATTTGTCTACTCTATCAAATCTAGGACAAATTAATGCAATGCAAGCAATACAATTATTCTATTTCATTAAGACTGATAAGACTAAAGATAATATTAATAAGATACTAATAAAACTTGATGGCGATATGGATTATAATGACTCTTTACTTCAATTACATACCGCAATTGCAAATAAGGAAAATGACAAAAATATATCACAATATAAAAAGCGTTGTTTTCAAAAACATAAACTTACTTATGATTTGACTGGCAATCAGCTAATTCTAGAAAGATATTACGAAATAAAAGCGGGTCACAGTCTCTGTGGTTTAGTTGCTCGTGCCGGTATTAAGAAATTAAGAAAAGTCCTAGAGAAGAGATTTGAAGATCAGCCTGATAATTCAGCGTATGCTTTTGCTTATGGAAAGAACCTAATTTTCTTTGGCAATAAGTATGAGAAGAAGGCTGGTTATTATATTCTCTCTACCCTTGCTCGTCGTGAATATTCACAAGAATTTCAAAACGCACGCGAAATTGAAGAAATGCATGCTTTAGAAAAAGAAGAACAAAAATACACTGAGGCGTTGAATTTTGCTGATGAATTTTGTAAGAAAATTTTTGGAGACAATACCGAAAAAGAAAATAAAGATAGTATCGCAGACGCATGGAATGATGAAGAAGAAAATGTCCCAGGCAAAGTTGAGGATGACTGCATCTAAATTTTATCTCTTGCATTTGTTACAAAACAAGCAAGAGATTTTTTTATGCTTACATTTCTTGATTATAAAAACTATAGCGAACAGTATTAGCGCTATCACACCCAGCATGATAAGAGCGAACACAAGACCATGAATTAAAGTCTGGTACACCAGTAAAGATAACATATATGCTATGATAAATTCTCCAATTAGTGTGAACCACATATAGAATGTCCCTGTCTCTTTCTTAATGACAGCCAAGGTAGATATGCACGGTGCATACAACAGAGAAAATACTAAAAATGATACAGCACTAGGCATACTGAAATGTATGACACTAGTAGCGCAAGTGAGCGAGGTAATTAGCGCTGAATTAGTAAGAGTATTATTAGTAATTGACATTGTAGAAAGTATCAATTCTTTAGCCATTATACCAACGATAAGAGCGGATACTATTCCTGCATT
>CATLDS010000157.1 GCA_949902685.1 uncultured Christensenellaceae bacterium
CGACCACACTGGCGTTGCCGATGCTAATCTATCTATAAGTAATATTGATTACAATCATCGTATTCGTACGATTGGTCAGTTAAATGATGACGAGTATTCGAGTGAGAGTACCATTAGGAGATTGTATCTCACTAGTGAAAATCAATTAGTTAATAATACAAATTCTATCAAATCATACATATTCATAGAGGTCAATAAAGATAATTCATTAGGTATGGCGTTCAGCAGTCCGGATAGTTTTGATGACAAGACTTTAAGTAATGCTACTAGGTTATACACATGGAGTGACATTTCTAAAGCATCTGCTACCAGTGACAACTTTGTCGGTTTCACTTGGACGATGGGAGAGGGTAAATTTGAGGTAGAGAGTATCAGTTACGACTTCTATACGCTCAATACCAATGCTGAAAATTTCGATGCTAACGATAGATATTATTATACGTCAAGCAATAATCATGTTAGTTTGTACGACAATGGTGCAGTATTAAATGGTGCTAAGACTTATACAGATAGCAATGGTAATATGAAGGGTTTTGCACTACTCAATGTACGCAATAATCAAACCGAGGCGGGACTATATATAATCACACGTAAATATAAAGGCTCGGGAGTCGAAGACGAAAGACAATTGACACAGAAGTACTACTTAATCGTAGATCGCAATGGCATTATAGAAGACAAGTTTATTCGTGGTGGAGCGATTAATCTTGGTCTATTAGAACATGAAACTGAGTTTAGAGAGTTTGATATTCTAAATACCATTCCACTTAAATTCAAATATTATGAAAACAATGGCGTAACAACTATTGAAAATGAAATATTGTATAATCTATATTTAACATCAAATAAGTTACCTGCTACAGTAAATGTACCAGTAGGTAAATATTATGATGGAGGGAATAAAGGTTCTACTTATTATGCTGGTAGATTAAAATTTGATTTATTCTTCATAGATAGAGCAAATCAATTAAGTACCAGTGACCAACTCGTTAAAAAATTATTTAGTATTAATGAGGAAGAGAGTGCTAATATACTTAACTATGCTGGTGGATATTATGCGATAGATATTGCGACTTATCTAAAGAAACAAAGTCAAGATTTAGCCAATAAATTCGTACGTGAGAATAATAACGTAAACTGGTTATGTCTACCGGGTGATTATGTACTACGAATTACAGATATGGTATCTGGAGCGAGTGGAAATCATGAGAAGGTGATAGGCTTTAGAATTAGCAGTCCGCAGTTACCTACTACAGATGTATATTCGGTTACTAAACGTGAATTAAAAGTAACTGACTCTATATATTCAGCTGAGATAATTAACAATCAGTATGTATTGACTACCAGTGAAGAATTTGTCAAGGTAGAATTACCTAAGTATGATGTGGATAGTACAAGTGCACAGGTTGATATGAATTTTCTAGTAGTTGAGATGACTAGATATGGTAGGACGACATCATATATCAATTACCAGTACTCTAATATTGGTGGTGACTACAATCTAGACGTGCCATCATCAGTGGTAGAGAATACTGCTAATGGAAGGACTATATATCTCAATACTTTCTTGCGAGATGCACAGGGAAATATTAGAGATATTGATACTAGCGAAAGATTAAG
>CATLDS010000158.1 GCA_949902685.1 uncultured Christensenellaceae bacterium
TTGCTAGTTATTTGATGAATTTTTAATATTTTCTTTATTTTTTTTAGATTTTTCTATTATTAATCCAATAATTAATAATATTCCACCAACTAAAATACTCGTACCTACGCATACTAAAATCCAATTACTACGATTAGCCACATTATAATATAAAGTAATTTTTAAATCTGTTTTTCCGTCCTCTAATTCCCAAGTATGATAATATTTACCATTCATTTTAGTTATAAAATCAGCATCACTATGTTCCCTTCTTAAATTTGACACATATGTGTACATGATTTTATTTTCACTAGAAATTAATTCTGGATATTTTTCTGTATATTTATTATAAATATTATTATAAAGTGAATTATAATTCACATACATAGTCATACCTTCGTAGATTATTTTATCATAGAAGAAATGTTTTTCCTCTCTGGGTTTTACACTAGACTCTCCACTGATATTATAATAATGTCTATATACCTTGTTATTTCTAAATCTCAAACCAATCAAGTAGTCATTACCTTTCCACTCATTGCCGAGTATCTCAATACCACCTAATAACCTTCTTAACTCTTCTTTAGTATCTTCATCAGCAGTAGACAATATCTCTACATATATCCGCTTGTCAAATTCTTCTACAATTTTTTTAGCCTCAACAAAACCCGTATTAGAAACATCTTGTTTAATATCCGTTATACTGTATCCAGTATTCGATATTTGCTGATTGTTTAGGGTGACATATACCAGTTCGTCTATAGTACCATTATCATTAACCACAGTCATAGCTCGCACTTCACAGCACGCAGAAAATATGAATACTACAGTCAGTAGTAAAATAGCACACAGTATTCTATTAATTTTTGATTTCGCTTTAATCATATCTATTTATTATATTAATATTTAGTCATTAATATTTTCATATTTAGAAAATGAGAAGTGAGCAGAACTATCTGCCCACCTTTTTAGTTCTCATTTACCGTTGTTTCAGCATTCTCGTCAATGCTTTCTTCATCTTCTGCTCTATCAACAATAGCAACACTGACAACCTTATCACTCGCACTAACTTTCATCAGTCTTACGCCTAGGCTAGTCCTGCCTACTAAACTTATAGTATCAGCATGCGTTCTAATCATTACACCATCGCTAGAGATAGCCAATATATCATTATCCGCGGTGATTGATCTTAAGGCTACTACTTTACCAGTCTTATCGTTGAATACTCCCGCCTTGATACCTTTACCACGTCTACCTTGTATTCGATAATCTTCTGGCTTACTTCTTTTTGCATAACCTTTAGAGGTAACGGTCAATATATCGCGTGTTGGGTCTAATACCACCATATCAATGATACTTTCGTCCTCGTCAATCTTCATGCCTTTCACGCCTTGACCAGTTCTTCCCATTGCTCGCACTGACTTTTCGCAGAAACGTAAACATTTGCCATTATCACTAGCCATTAATAACTCATCATTAGGATGAACTATTTTAGCAGCAATTAAACTATCGCCTTCTAACAATTTAATTGCAATCTTACCATTTTTACGTACATTATCAAAATCGGTAAGTTTAGTCTTTTTAATCAAACCTTTAGCTGTAGCAAGAATTAAATATCCTTCCTCTAATTTATTG
>CATLDS010000159.1 GCA_949902685.1 uncultured Christensenellaceae bacterium
ATATCAATGGAGGGTAGTAAATTACAGAATTTAAAATGCTTGCCGATTAAATTTATAGATATCGCGTTGTCTAAAATTTTACTCAATCTCACTTTTAGTTTACCTACATGTGTGATCGCTGTAGTGGTTTTATCGATTTTCATTCCAATGGGGTGGATGTTATTGCTAGTTTCAATTCTATATGCTGTAGTGACCGTCATAGCACAGACAATACTTGGATTGTTATTAAATTTAAGATTTCCAAGATTGAATTGGACTAGTGAAACTCAAGCCGCGAAGGGTGGGTTGAGTATGTTCTTAACGATGATACTTGACTTAATACTTGCAATGGCTCCAATGATAATATTTATGTTACTTCTTCAATATGTGGCGGGACTAACATTGGCGATATTCTTAGTTATTACATTGGCTATTGCTCTAGTCGTAATGTTAGTATTAGGTACAATTTTATTTACATGTGGAGAAAAGATATTTAAACGAATCAGTGTGTAATTGTATTTTAACCAAGAAAAATACGAACTAAGGTAATTTAGTAGTTCGTATTTTTTATCCATGGCGGAGAGTGAGGGATTTGAACCCTCGCGCGCCTTTCGACGCCTACATCCTTAGCAGGGACGCCTCTTCGACCTCTTGAGTAACTCTCCATATATTAAATGTTGATTTGCTTTTATACTTTCAAACAACAAGTGAATTATATCAAATTAAACTATGCTTGTCAACATATATTATTTTAATTTTTTGTTTTCTGTATAATTAATTTAAACGATTATTGACTTAGCGGATAATATTTAGTCTATATATTTGGCGATGGGTTATTATAGCAATCGCTAATATACGGATTTAATATACGTTCTATAAATTCTTCTTTAGTGTATTTTCCGCAATTATTAAAATTGGCTGGAGCAGGTATTCCTCCGTAGCGCTTTGCATCTAGATTGACCAACAAAATTCTGTATCCTATCGGTAAATTATATACACATTCAAATCCTAAATCTTTTAATTTGAGACAGAGATCATCTCCATCAGCATAGTTATCACAAACTACTAGATATGGAGGGTTAAGTTTTTCTTCTTTGACTTCGGGATTATTGTAGTCCACGTAATACATATTCATAATTGTATGGAATTTCATATTTGACCTCTTAATGATATTTATATCATAATAGAATGAATTAATCAAACGAAATTATGTTGTTAACAATAGATATGTCTAATAAAAATAGCCACTAATATGGCTATTTTCGTTTTGCCTTCTGGCTATTTAGATACTATTCGCCTTTACGATAATAACTGCCTGAATGCTGAGTGGCAGGGAATCTCTTACCTTTCTCAAGGTATAGGCTACCACCATCGTGACCCTTTGAATCAAATGCTACATAAGTAGCAGACTCTGGAACGGTCTCTCCAGGTCTCCATTGCGTACTTTTAGACATCTAGCACCTCCAAGGGTATTATGTGTAGCGTAGAACATTTTATACATAAATTAGAGAAAGAATAATTCTTGACATAGATTGTCAAATTGATAGTTTTGTGATATAATCATGACATGATAAGAATACTTAATTCACCATCATTGACAGGAGCACTGTACGAGACAGTGAATTTTTGTAAGG
>CATLDS010000160.1 GCA_949902685.1 uncultured Christensenellaceae bacterium
TTCTAAATACTACTAAATACTATCATATTAAGACAAAAAACACAAATATTCATGCTAACCTTTAAACAAATCTTGATAAATAATTTCAATTTTTTTGTTAAAATCTGTCATATACTGTCTAATTTCCTCGAGCATTTTGGACACAAAAAATACACGTCGATTAGCAAAGTCTACAGAACGGCTATATTCATAATCTTTGCAGTTGGGGACAAGTTTACGAACATTGTTTCTAGTGCAATGTCCACATTCACTCTCGAAGAGTGCGATTTTGTCTTGAATAATAAAGTGTGCATTAAAATATTTACAACTTTTACATTTATCTATTGTTTTCATAATATCTCCTTTTTTAATTTTAATGTTAAAAGTTAATTTATAATTACGTCAAAATGACAAATTTTTTTATTTGATTATTGCCGATTTATGTAGAATTTTATTAAGACTTATGTCAAAATGACGTATATTACAATTACAATATAGCGCCAAAATGACTTATTGTCAAATAAAAAATACTACAAATTGTAGTAATATTAAATCTTATTATTATAATATAATTATGGAATTGAAAAGATTAAGGATGTTTATTAATAAAACACAAGAAGAAGTTGCGAAAGAGTTATCATTGGCAGTAGGTACTTATAGAAATTATGAGCAAGGCAGAAGAGAATTAAATATCGAAACATTAATAAAATTAGCGGATTATTTTCATGTGACTATTGACACATTGATAGGGCATGAGACTGACAGATATTTGGATATGTCATTTTTAACTGAGACACAGGTTAAACTTATTAATAAGATCAAAGACAGCACGGACATAGATTGTGCTAAGTTAGAATCATATTTAGACGGCATGAAAAATAGATAATTATGTCACAATAATAATATTTTTGTAGAAAAAGGGATTGCTACTTCTTGGCAATCCTTTTGTCTGTTGAATTGAGTTGCATTATCAGTGCAATATTTTTATTACTCATTCTACTGAATATACGTTCGTCATATCTATCTAATATCTGGTCTGGACTTAAGTTGGTGGAGATTAGTGTAGGTAGATTTTTATTCTGTCTAGTATTGATTAGATTATATAGATATTCTTTAGTGACATTCTTGAGAACTGGCTCTGTACCTAAATCGTCTATAATTAATATCTCGACATTGACGCAATCAGCGAAATCATACGATTTACCTATATGATATAGTCGTGCGAGTTCGTTAAGTTCAAATGCTGTCTTGTGGCACACTATATTATTCTTCTTCATCATCTCGCTCGCTACAGATTCGAGCATGAATGTTTTACCAGAGCCTGCATTGCCCACGAGGGTAAGTGTATTCTTACTCACATTAGGGAATTTATCACACCAATTCTCGAGTACGCGTTTCACTTTCTTATCAGTATCGTTCATGATACTTTCGTCACAATCAGCGAAACTGACGAACTGTGACTGTGAACTACATAGTCTAGATATCTTTTGATTAAGTTCACTGAGTAAACAGTTGCATATCCTACCGCCGACTACACCAGTATCGTTACATATAGGGCAGTCGTATTTAGGAGAGAGGCTAGCC
>CATLDS010000161.1 GCA_949902685.1 uncultured Christensenellaceae bacterium
GCCTCAGTATTTATTTTTCCATTTTCGTCAATACTATAATACTGTTTATCAAGAGATACAGTAATGAATTTATTAACTAATCCAGACGATGCAGACCCTCTATAAAATCCATCCTGCATAAGGTTAAACGATAGCGAATTACGTTCATCGCCACCATAAAATTTTGAATTAGCTGTCGTATACTCATTACACTCTACACGAATAATCGCAACTTGATTTTTCTTTGGAGGTCGCGAAAATTCTCCATAGCCATATCCTATTAGGCTATTGTCTACATATATTGCAGCCTCTTTAGGCTGTACCGAAATTTTGATAACTTTTGCTTTTTTCTCCGCACTAAGCGAAAAAAAGTTCAGCACACAAATCAATAGAATAATAGACGTCCTCATTTTTCTAAAATTTTTTATCTGAATATTTATAGTTTCTTGGAATTTGTAGTTCTATCAGAGCTCCATCATTATCTTTAACATTTATTCTACGCTGATATACCTGTATCCCTTCATCTCGACACGATACGGTTATATACTCCAAGTCTTTAGGTACTATATAATACACAAAATCCCGTCCTAGATATTCATCATTAACAAAAATCTCTATATGACGTTCTTGGCATGTAAAGGCAATCCTTTTTGTAGATGCACACGATACAAATAGCATTATAAGCATACCAATAGCCCCTATCAAAATTTTAGACAGCCGGGAAGTCGTCTTTTTACTACACAATGTAACTACCATAACAACTAAATTTGTCAATGGCTCACAATCTTGACAATATAAAAAAAAGCGTGAGAGCCATACCTGTCGCTCATCCCGCTATCAGAGGCTCTGGTATTGCCCGGTAAAGTAGAACGAGCAAACATGCAGAAGCCTCACGCAGAATATGATAAATCTATCAATTAAAATAAATATTGATAGATATATACATACCCGCATTGGCATCTACTGTTTACTACATTCTCGACTTTACCATAAAATTTACCAGATTTCTGATAGCCAAGAAGTAGCGTTAAGTAAACGCTTCATAATTATGTCAATACCCAACATCACAAACCCACATAAGGCTTCTGCATTGTGTATATAGTTGCAAATATACTCATTTTTCATATTAATCACATACTCTATCCATAAAAAATCCTAAACATTAATTATTAATCAGAACTTAATCAGAACTTATCATATTGTCAAAACTGTTTTCATAACATTCCCTATATATCAGAAACGATACCTTAATAGTGCTAATAAAACTCTCATCAAATCATCATGACAGTTTGTTATATAATTTAAAAGTTACTATCTTTGCAAAAACCGTCGGTCAATTATGATTAACTCCGAGATTTCCAATTTGATTCCCAAGATACGAGCGTTCCTGTCAACCCAGCCCGTCACCAAGGCCTGGCTTTTCGGGTCGTGCTCACGCGGAGAAGAGAATCCCGGCAGTGACATAGACATACTCGTCCATTACGACAGCGAAAAACGTATAAGCCTGCTGACCATAGGCAAGATTATCACCGACCTTGAATGTATAGTCAACCGTCCTGTTG
>CATLDS010000162.1 GCA_949902685.1 uncultured Christensenellaceae bacterium
GTGGATATATACGACCAAGAAAGTAACACAGATTGGCAAGCATATATTTGCGGTCTAGTATAAAGGAGGATATATGAATAAAAAAATAACAAGTGCTGACTATGATGAGGAAAAACAAAATAATCAATCAAATGTGAATAAAGATAAAGAAACTAAGAAGAAGAGTAATGCGCAGAAGGCTATACCTGCACTGATAGTCACAATTATTACTCTGGTGATAATTTTGGTGTGTGTGCTTATAGCTTACTATCAGGTTTATTCATCAGGTGCACAAAACGCAAGTATATTAGAGGGTGTGTATTCATCTAGTTACTATTCAATGGTAGATAATGTAAACAATCTATCTGTGGATGTTTCTAAGTATTCTACTTTGAGCACGAAACAAGCCAAATTAAATACCCTCAGCGATATGAGAGGTGATTGTAATTATATCTTGGCGGGATTATCAATTTTACCTATTAATGAAGAGAATGTAATCTCAGCTACAAAATTCTTCAACCAAGTAGATGGTGTATGTGAAGCGTATACAGCTAAAATTAATAAAGGTCAAAATCTCAGTATTGAAGAAGAATTGATATTTGATAAAATTGGTTTAGTGTTAAATAAAATAAAATCAAATATGAACGAGCAAAATGCTGGTATGTACGACTCTAGCTTCAATTTCGTTGATGCTGGTATATTCGATAATACAGGAATGAATGAACTATCTGCTGGTCTTGGAGACTTGACTAGTGCTAGCATTGATTATCCTGCAATGATATTCGATGGCCCATTCTCTACTGCTCTTGAGACTAGAGAGGTGAGAGGTCTATCTAATAATGAAATCACTAAAGTGCAAGCGACAGATTATTTGAAGAACACTGTCTATAGCAATAGAAATGATGTGAAGATATCTTATGATAAAGAGACAAATGGCGATATTGCAACGTATGATTATGTAGTTACAGTTGATGGTAAAAAGTTCTATGCTCAGGTAAGCAAACGTGGTGGTCTACTCATGAATATTTCTGGATATGCAGAGAGTGGTGACGCCAGAGTTAAGAACGAGCAGGCTATGGAGATGGCTAAGACATTCGCTAATAATATAGGCTTTGATAGTATGGATGTTGTGTGGTTGGAAGTTCATGACAACGTGGCATATATTAATCTTGCTCCAGTGAAGTCAAATATTATATATTATCCAGATTTGGTTAAGGTTAAGGTTGATTTAACTGCTGGTGAAATTACTGGTTTTGAAGCTACTAATTATGCTCTTAATCATGTTGATCGTGAAGTGGAATTTAATGTCACTGAAAGTGAAGCAGAGGGCAAACTTGGATTTGATTACGAGATATTAAAAACCAGCAAAACAGTAATCCGTCAAGATAGTGGAAAAGAAATCTCGGCATATGAATTTATGGTGGAGAGAATGGATGGAACATACTTTTATTATATAGATGCTAACACCAATGAGATAGCTAAAACAATGAAATTAGTCTCGGTCAAAGGCGTGCAAAAATT